>JAUZPH010000138.1 GCA_030706065.1 Bacillota bacterium
TAATGCGAATATGAGTATTATACAGAAGTTTTATGCTGATCAACAGACAAATACTAAGATGACAGATGAAGAACTTAAAAAATTCTATAATGATAACTTGACAAAATACCAGCAGGTTAACGTTAGACAAGTCCTCTTTCTTACTATCGATCAGACAACTCAACAGCCTCTATCTCAGGAAAAGCAGGATGCTGCAAAGAAGAATGCAGAGGATATTTTAAAACGAGTGAAAGCTGGGGAAGATATTGCCGCACTGGCTAAACAGTACTCGGAAGACCCAGGTTCGAAAGATAACGGCGGTGAGTATACATTTCCAAAAGGCCAGATGGTGAAGGAGTTTGAAGACTGGTCTTTCAGTGCCAAGGTAGGTGATGTTGGGCTTGTCAAGACCCAATATGGATATCATGTAATAAAACTTGAAAAAATATTAGGATACGATGATGTTAAGGATACTGTGAAGACTGATGCTGTCGCTAATAAGGTAGGCGCTCAGATTGAAGAATGGAAGAAGGATACTAAATACACTTTAAAAAAGAACGACAGCGTGTATAATACTATAAAAGTTTCCGAGTAATATCAAAACCGAAATATAAATGAATCTTTATGATTTTATGAACTATATAACCCTGATTTTGAGACTTCAAGATCGGGGCTATTTTTTTATGTCTCTGAAGGATTTTAATATTCAGATGACGAATTATATTGTAGATGCGGACTCTTGAATATTTTATTGACAGTATTTTATAGGTGGGTGATATGGTGGGAAAAGTAGTTAGTTGTTCTGTAATTGTCCTAGATGATTTTAACAATGTATTGGTTGCCGAAAGGGGAAAAGGCAAGAAGGATTCGCCAAAGCTTTGGGGGATCTTCGGCAGGGCACTGAAGGGCAAGGAAAACGGTGAAGACTGCATTTCAAAGGTAATTGACAAGGAACTTGGTTGCACAATATTCGATTTAACACCCTTCAGAGAGTATGTCATTGACACCGAAACTGGTGATATACTTCAAGTTTACACCGGAAAGATAAGAGAGATGGTTTCACTGTATAAGGAAATCAACAGAGTCAAATGGATTAACGGATTTGAAGCAGACAATCTGCAATTTGCCGAAGGTGACAAGAATTTAATACTAGATTATTTTAACAGCATTAAATAGAGCCTCAGGGCTCTTTTTTTGAATTGAGACTTGATGTTATATCTAAGCTGCTTTGTAATTCATATGTCTAATTTAGTAGAAAAGTTGGATATATATAGTAGTGGAAACGTCTGTTTCTATAGATTATAATAATATTTATAGATGCGATCACGATTTTACTATATCGCTGAGGTCTATACGATGATTTAAAGGAGCAATTATATATGGAGACTAAAAATATTACTGCTGAAAAGAGCAGAATTAAGGTAAAAAGGCCTAAACATTACAAGGTTGTTATGCATAATGATGATTATACCACAATGCAGTTTGTGGTATATATATTGACTACGGTTTTCAATAAAAAGACAGAAGAGGCAAGTAAAATCATGCTTGACGTGCATCAGAAAGGGAAGGGAGTGGCAGGTATATACCCCTATGATATCGCAGCAACGAAGGTTTCAATAGCAATGTCGGCGGCAGAAGAGGAAGGGTTCCCTTTTAAGCTTACCATAGAAGAGGAGTAGAAAATGAAGATTACTAAAAAGGCAAACAATATAATTATCAGAGCATACGAAGAGGCAAAAACAAATAGAGATGAATATGTGACTCCGGAACATTTACTGTATGCTGCGGTCCGTGACAATGTGATGGCTGATATCATCCGTGATTGCGGAGGGAATTCAGAAGAACTGAGACATAACCTCAGGGAATATCTGGATCAATATATAACAAAGGTTGAAGATGGCGAACCTCAAGAAAGTATAGGTTTTCAAAGGGTATTATATATAGCAGGCTTACAGGTGGAAAACTCGGGAAAGGATACAATTGATGTGCACCACCTTATTGCGGCAATATACAATTTGGAAGAAAGTTATGCCAGTTACTTTCTTGAAGAACAGGGAATAAGTCAAAGAGATTTTTTATTCCATCTGTGCCATGACGAGGATGAAGATCATTCTGAAGACAAGGACTCCCACTCAGACTCGAGTTCTGAAGTTGAAGAGACTACAAAGGAGTCTATTGTTGAAAAATACACTTCTAACCTCACTAAGCTTGTACAGACTGCGAACAGGGATCCCCTAATTGGTAGAGAAGATATTATTGACAGAACTATTCAGATCCTCTGCAGAAGAAGCAAAAACAACCCTATACATGTTGGCGAGCCTGGGGTAGGTAAAACCGCAGTAACCATGGGCTTGGCGAAGTTGATTTTCGAAGGAAAAGTACCAGATAAATTGAAGAATGCAGAGATATTTTCCCTTGATCTTGGGTCCATGCTGGCGGGGACAAAGTACAGGGGAGATTTTGAGGAGAGGATAAAGAAGGTTCTGGATGAAATTAAAAATCATGAAAATCCCATTGTATATATCGACGAGATTCATAATATTGTAGGTGCAGGAGCATTGAGTGCCGGTTCTCTGGATGCCTCCAATCTGTTAAAACCATACCTTATGGAAGGAAAAATAAAATTTGTAGGCGCCACTACCTACGATGAGTATAAAAAATACTTTTCAAAGGATAAGGCTCTCAGCCGACGTTTCCAGACTATAGAAGTAAAGGAAACCAGTGTTGAAGAAACAATTAAAATATTGGAGGGCCTTAAGGAAAATTATGAGAAATTTCACAATGTAAGATATACCAAAGAAGCTATAGTAAATGCAGTGACCCTCAGCGATAAATATATGAATGACAGGCATCTTCCGGATAAGGCTATTGATGTCATTGATGAAGCCGGGTCATATATGGTTATGAAGAATAAAAACAGTAATGAAGCAGCAGTGATCGATGAAGCTGCTATAGAGGAGGTAATATCCAAAGTCTGCGGTATACCCAAGAAAACTGTTGAAGTTAACGAAATAAATTCATTGAAGAACCTTGAAGCAGAACTAAAGAAAAGTATCTTTGGACAGGATAAAGCCATAGAAGAGGTGGTTAGATGTATAAAAATGTCCAGGGCAGGCTTGAACGATGACAACAAACCTGTGGCATCAATGCTGTTTGTTGGCCCCACCGGTGTAGGTAAGACTGAAATTGCAAGGACACTGGCAAAAAATATGGCAATTGAGCTTGTAAGGTTTGACATGAGCGAGTATATGGAGAAGCATGCAGCATCCAAGCTTATAGGAGCGCCTCCGGGATATGTAGGTTATGAAGAGGGTGGGCTGCTCACCGATACCATCAGAAAGAAACCCCATTGTGTCCTTCTTCTGGATGAAATCGAGAAAGCCCACAGTGACATTTTAAGTGTACTCCTTCAGGTGATGGATTATGCCACACTGACTGATAATCAGGGAAGGAAGGCAGATTTCAGAAATGTTGTAATAATTATGACCTCAAATGCCGGTGCAAGGAATATTGGGAAGAATCTTGTGGGCTTTGGCGAGCGGGAAGTTCAAGGGGAAGCGATAATGGAAGAAGTCAAAAAGGTTTTTACACCGGAATTCAGGAACAGGCTCGACAGAGTTGTGGTGTTTAATCATATAAATCATGCTATGGCAATTAATATTGCAAGGAAAGAACTGAATAATTTCAAGGAAAAGCTGTATGCCAGGAAGGTTGTTATGGGCTTCACTGAAGCCTGTATAGAATATATTGCTGATAAAGGTACTTCAAAGGAATTTGGAGCAAGGGAAATACTCAGGATTATCAATGCAGAGTTGAAGCCACTGCTTATCGATGAAATCCTCTTTGGGAGGTTGAGTGATGGAGGAAGCTGTACCATGGAGTTTTCAGAAGGACGATTCAGATTGGTAAGTCTTTAATTTGTAGAGGATGCGGAGAACTTTCCTCCGGTAAGAGAAAATGGCTATTCCTATTTGTCCTCAGATACTGTAAAAAGATTACTGAAACAAAGACATCAGTTATTAAGTGGCCCGTAGAATGGGAAAGATTCTTTTAGTGAATAATTTAACGCCGGTATAGCTATTACCGGCGCTTTTTCTATCTATGATATGAAATTATTACAATTCTAAATGATAAAATTTAACATAACACCCTTAGTAAAAATATCAGCACTTGAGTACGTAATACAGATAATCCGGTTCCCAGTTTGACCAGGAATAGAATCCGCAGGATTCCAGTTTTTCGATTAATGCCTTATCCTCACTCAAAACCGGAGTATAAACTTCTTCAAGCCTCTCATCCATGTATTTCATCAGATAATAATTCATATAGGTGTTAATTGCCTCAAAGGTATCTTCAAAGGCAAGGAAATGGGGCTCACCTTTATCCTTGAATACTCCAACGTGGCCGTTGATTTTTATAAGGCTATGTTCTTCTCTCAACTGACTATAAAGGTCGGGATTAACCTCCTGAAAAACAAAAGCCAGAGGAAGCAGGCCTTCCCTCTTTTTTAGATATAAATGATTCTTAAAATCTTCGAAGGAAACATCCCAGGGTTCCATTTTAAAATCAGCAGCATTCAGAGATGGATCTAGCTGAGAGAACCTTTTTATAGCCAGTACATGCGTCTGAACTACACTGAAATCAAGTTTTTCCATCATTGACCTGCTCTCTATACTTGTTATGTGTGTTGCAAAAGCAACTTTTTTTATCCTACCTTCTGCAAGTTCTTTTTTTGCCTGATTTAACAAAATTTCCGTAATACCTTTTCCTAATTTTTGACCTCTATAATCTACGTGGACCCGAAGTCCTTCCAACCAGCCGGTACCGTCATGCAGCACAGTTAGCCGCGCTGCAGCTATCACCTTATTTCTTTCGGTGTCTACAGCTCCGATAAAGATGCCTCTATCATCCACCCACTTATGAAATACCTTGGGCAGATAGTCCGTTCCATCCCAGATTTTCTTGGACATATCTACTATATCCTCATAATCCTCATGAACAAGTTTTTTATATTCTATCATAACATACACCACCTAAGTTATTTATCAAGCTTATATAGATGAGGAAGTTTTACATCCGGAAAATCGGTGAAGATTCGATATTTTCTCAGTCGAATACTAAATGTCTAAATTTCCGCATCTGTAATAATACACCTTTCCATTTTCAATAGAATAGGTTATGTCCCCTCTATCATAGAGGAAGGCAAGAAAGGCTGACATCGAAGAATAATTTATATGATATTGCTTAAAGTTTACCGGAAGATCCTTCAAAATAATGAGACTTTCCAAAAGGTCTTCTTTTGTCAAGGGCCTCTCCAGTAATTCAAGAATGTCTTCAAGGTATCTTTTGATATTGTATATATTTCTTTCAGCAAGCTTAATAACATTTTCCTTGTCGATAACATCATCAGTATGACTTATAATAAAGTAATCTGCAGCAATTTCTTTTATCTTGTTTAAAGAACTTAATGCATCTTCAATGTGATATAAGCAGGGAAAAGAATACTTTTCCAGGATAGAGTCACTGAAAATAGCATCTCCTAAAAAACAGACTTTCTCAGGAGTTATAACTGCAATACCTTCCGGTGAATGACCTTTTAAGCTTATAATTTCAAGCTTTTCATCATTGAGCTTTGCAGTACCTGGTTCAATTGTAAAGTCTACAGAAAGATCTTTACAGTCTGGTTCCAAATCTTTCAATGGATAAGCAGTATACATCATATTGGCCCTTAACTCACTGTTCTCCATATAAATCCTTTCCTTTACCGATGCGTATACCATACAACCACTATAGTTTATTTTAAAGAAAGGATTACCTCCGCAGTGGTCTGAGTGGCTGTGTGTATTTATAATAAATTTTGGATGAAGATTATTTTCCTTTAAAACTTCATCTATCTTTCTGGCAGCTGAATTGTTTATGCCAGTATCGATAAGCAGGCACTGTTTGTTTTTATAGCTGTAGACTCCAATATTAGTAGGAGCTTTTATATAAAATGTATTTCCTTTAATTTTTGTGAGTTCCATAGTTAAACATTCCCTTTCCGCAACTATAAATTATAGATATATTATAACGAAATGAATTCCCGTTGTCACAAAAAATAAAATACATATAATGGTTTTTGTTTAGGCGATAATAATGTATAATTTTTGTATATGGGATATAAAATGAAGAAAGTTCATGATTCGGATATGTAAAGACAAAATATCATTCTAAAAATGGAGGATGACTTATATGCTTGAAAAGCTTAAAAAAATCCAATATAATGCACCTGTAACACTTACCTTCACATTCCTGGCCTTTACGAGCCTGATGCTTGGAATAATAACGAAGAATAAGTCTACTGAACTGCTTTTTTCTAACTATAGAACCTCATTAATGGATCCACTCCAATACCTCAGATTATTTACCTACATATTAGGCCATGCAAATTGGGCTCATTTTTACGGTAACTTTCTGGTAATACTTATGGTTGGGCCTATGCTTGAGGAAAAGTACAGTTCAAAGGTTTTATTCGAGCTCATTTTAGTAACCGCTCTGGTTACCGGGTTAATTCACGCCTTATTTTCAAGTACTATGCTTCTCGGAGCCAGCGGCATCGTCTATATGTTCATTATTCTGGGTTCATTTACTAATGCGGAAAGAGGGAGAATTCCACTTACCCTAATTGTAGTGTTTTTTATATTTGTAGGCAAAGAGGTTTTTAGCGGCGTCGTTTCACAGGATAATATCTCGCAGCTCGCTCATATATTAGGCGGTATATGCGGAGCATTATTTGGTTATAAAATTAAGCATTAGCTATCAATAATGTTTTATATTACCAGAATTACGATGATAGATATTGCTCTTTATCACATTGTATGCTAAAATATAGAAAATTAAGTCAGGAGCTAATGTATGAGCGTTTTAGATCAAAAAACAAACTCTTATAACTGCAAGCATCATCAATTGAGGCTTATGTCTTAGGAAATAATTCCGCAGACACAGGCCTATTAGTGTTGATGGTGATGTGCCTGTGGTTATCTCAAGTTTTGTGCATCATATAACCATGTGGGTTCATTACCCCCATGGTTTTTTTTATTTTACATTAAGGAGGAATAGCATGAAAAAGCAAATTATTAAACCGACAATTTTACCCGGATTTATGGAGCTTTTACCGAGGGAGCAAATGCAATTCAACCAAATTATAATGATAATCCAGAATACCTTTGAGAAGAATGGGTTTCTACCCATGGACACACCGATAATTGAGAAAAGCGAAGTGTTATTGGCAAAGGGAGGAGAGGAAACGGATAAGCAGACTTATAGCTTTGACCGAGGCAGAAACAATTTGGCGTTAAGATTTGATCTTACAGTTCCCTTTGCCAGATATAGTGCACAATACCTTCCTGAATTAACCTTTCCCTTCAGGAGATATCAGATAGGAAAAGTCTTCAGAGGAGAGAGAAACCAGAAAGGAAGGTTCCGGGAATTTTACCAGTGTGATATTGATGTTATTTCGAACAGAGAACTGAGTATAGCTAATGATGCTGAACTGCCAAGCATAATGCACACTATATTTAAGAGAATCGGACTTAAAAACTTTAAAATAAGGATAAATAATCGGAAGCTGCTCAATGGTTTCTTAGAATACCTGGAGATTTTTGATTCTACCAAAGTTCTTAGAAGTATAGATAAAATTTATAAAATAGGAATTGATACTTTCAAGGTAGAAATGAATGGACTTGGAGTAACAGAAGATAAGATTTTCAGTATAATCGACTTTATTAGTATATCCGGTAAAAATGATGAGATATTGGATTCATTGAAAAAGTTGGGTATGGAAAATGATACTTTTTTATCAGGATTAAGAGAGCTTGAGCAAACAATAACGTATATGAAGTATTTTGGGATACCGGATGAGAGTTATGTCATAGATTTAAAGATAGCCAGAGGTTTGGATTATTATACCGGCACAGTATATGAGACTATTCTAAATGATTATCCCGAATTTGGTTCCATATGCTCCGGAGGGAGATATGACAATCTGGCACAGTATTATACCATTCAAAAGCTTCAGGGTGTAGGAATGTCTATAGGGCTGACAAGGTTATTCTCCCTTATGCTTGAAAAAGGAATGCTGAAAGAAAGTCAGTTTGGAAACTTAACCAGAGTTTTGATTCTTACAATGGATGATAATGTAGAATTTGCAGCAGGCATAGCAGAAAAAATGAAAAGTCATGGGATAAACACTCAAATCTATTTTGAGGACGATAAATTGGCGAGGAAACTTAGCTACGCAAATAAACTTGGGATAGAATATGTAATAATTATAGGTGAAAGGGAAATAAAGAACGGAACATTACAGGTGAAGAACATGATAACCGGCGAACAGAAAGAGTTAAATATTAAGGATACAATATCGGCTTTAGGAGGATGAAATATGGATACTTTTATAAAGTATAAAAACCAAGTTTACAAAGAATGTTGGAGATTTGGGGGAGTATTGGCTTCCCCGTTGAGGGCAGGAAATATGAAATCCAGCCGTGTGTATCATTATAACGATTATTAAGTATTAAGTATCATAACAGAGTATACGGCAGATAATTTGGTATCTTGCCAA
>JAUZPH010000139.1 GCA_030706065.1 Bacillota bacterium
CAGGCTTTATTTCCTGGCAGGGCACTCAATTCAAGATGACTGAAGACAGGACTGATAAAGGCCTTCCCCTTGGTGCCTCAGCTACACTGGCAGTCATCGGGAACTTGAAGGAAATGAGTACAGAATACATCAGGCCTGCGGTATTTGAAAGGTACGGCACTTCCATGTTTATCGGCATAGGAATTCCCATACCGATGCTGGATGAGGAGATGGCAGAGTTTCTGTCCGTTGAGAACAAGGATATTTACACCAGTGTATTTGATTACAGTGTTCCTCACAGGAGCAGGCCGTCACTGGCCAGGGTTTCTTATGCAGAGCTCAGGAGCGGAAGTATAGACCTGAATGGGAGGAAAATCAAGACAGCCCCAATGTCAAGCCTGTATAAGGCAAGAAAGATTGCTGCAGAGCTTAAGGATTGGGTTAAAAACAAGTCCTTCACTCTTCAGGCTCCGGTACAGGTATTCCCGGGCAATCCATCTACCAATACACTGGAAGAGGTTAGTGAATAGAAAGGAGGCAGCAGTATGAAAAGGAAGATTTTATTGACATTCCCCAGCGAGCTTACCGACTTGCCCATTACTTACGAGCTTATAAAAAAATATGACCTGATGATAAATATCTTGAAGGCCAGTATAGGTTTTAATACGGAAGGTACACTCCTCATCGAGCTGGAAGGCCCTGAAGACAATATTTCCGCAGGGATAAAGCTGCTGACGGAAAAAGGGATTCACGTAGACATGTATCATACGAGAATACAATGGAGTAAAGAGGAATGCGTTCACTGCGGAGCCTGCACTGCAGTATGTACCTCAGGGGCACTTTCAATGAATATGGCAAGCTGGACGCTTGAATTCGACGAAATAAGATGCCTTGGCTGCAATTTATGCGTAAACAGCTGCCCCTTGAGAGCAATCGGCAGTGCCAGCTAGGTGGCATTATGTATGAGAAGCGCTTTTACAGGGATTATATGACTATTGAAAGCTATGTGAAATTTACGGTGGTAGAAAAGGAATCGGACCTTCAGTTTATCGCAAGGAAAAATTTGTACGATGAGGCCCTTGATTCAATAAGAAAATACCGCAAGATGATTACCGATTATATAGCCCGGGACAAAAGCTTCCTAACAAGCCTATGTCCCATAGAGATTTCAGAACATGCTCCTGAAATAGTGAGACAAATGGGGGAGGCTGCCTTCAAAGCAGGAGTTGGCCCTATGGCAGCGGTGGCTGGAGCAATATCCGAATATGTTTGCAGGGACTTGCTTCATGACAGTGATGAAATCCTGGCTGAAAATGGCGGGGACATTTATATGAATTTTAAGTCCCCAAAAAAAGTACTGGTTTACGCCGGAAACTCGCCTTTTTCAAACAAGCTTGCAGTTAACATACCGGCAGAGCTCATGCCTCTGGGTGTATGTACCTCTGCTGGTACTGTAGGGCATTCCCTGAGCTTTGGAAAGGCTGATGCCGTCATGGTACTCTCTAAAGATACCCTGCTGGCGGATGCTGCTGCCACATCAATAGGGAATAAGGTAAAGTCGGCATCCGATATCTCCAGTGCACTTGAATATGCCAGGACAATAGATGATATAATTGGGGTATTGATTATTATTGGGGACAAAATGGGTGCATGGGGTGAAATAAGTTTATGTTCACCCTGACAACTGAATTGAAAGTATGCTTAATAAGAACTAATATTTTTAAAGGGGGCAACCTATGCAGATCAAAGAAATATTCAAAGTTAAAAAGCCGGTAATATCCTTCGAGATATTTCCACCAAAGAAGGATGACGATATAGAAACCATCTACAATACTATTGAGGCTCTTAAAGACCTCCGTCCTGATTTCATAAGTGTTACCTATGGTGCCGGGGGCAGCACCAGAGACAAGACCGTTGAAATAGCATCCATCGTAAAAAACAAGTATAATATAGAGGCACTGGCCCATCTTACCTGCATCTCTTTGGGAGAAGAAGGCCTGTCGAGAATCCTTGAAGACCTGAGGTCAAACAATGTTGAAAATATAATGGCTTTGAGAGGTGATCTGCCTCAGGGAATGAAGAAAGAGGATCTTGAAAACAGTCCCTTTCATTATGCCAGCGATATAGTAAGTACTATTAAGAAACGGGAAAGCTTTTGCGCCGGAGCAGCCTGTTATCCCGAAGGCCATCCGGAATGTGAAAGCCTTGACAGGGATATATCCAATCTGAAATACAAGGTGGACTGTGGAGCAGACTTTTTAGCCACTCAGCTGTTCTTTGATAATAACAGATTCTATAATTTTATGGATAAGGCCCGAAAAGCTGGCATATCCATTCCTGTAACTGCAGGTATAATGCCTGTAACAAATAAGAAACAGATTGAGAGAATGGTATCCTTAAGTAACGCTTCTCTTCCGGATAAATTCAAGAGGATTATGAATAAGTACGAGCATAATCCCGAGGCACTGAAGGAAGCCGGAATTGTCTATGCAACAGAACAGATAATTGACCTGCTGTCCTGGGGAATAGACGGAATACATTTATATACCATGAACCGTCCTGAAACCTGCAGAAGAATTATGAATAATATTACCTCCATACGTGATTCCCTTGAAAATGTAATATAAAATTTCTGTTAAGACGACAAGTATCAGTAACCTCTGGAATAAAAGAAGAACCATCCTGCAAATTCATTTTAAAAAGCTGCAGGATGGTTTCATTCATTTCATGGCCTCTTACATCAAAATTATTTTTTTAATCCCATAAGATAATCTGCTGTACTTCTGCCTGCACGGTATCCCTCAATAACTGCACTGTCTGCTTCCATACCTTCATGAAGGACACTGCCGCAGGCAAATATTCCTTCAATGGTAGTCTGCATATTTTCGTCTATATAAAGTGCTCCGGTCTCAAGAGAAGTCTTGGCTCCAGCCTGTACAGCCAGTCCGCTCTCAGGAACTGTTTCCACCGCAAGTAACACCGTATCGCAATCAATGTATTTTTCACTGCCTTCCAAAAGGTTACCCTTGTCATCAAGCTGAGCTGCTCTGATACCTCTGACCCTGTCATCACCATCTATACCGACAATAGTATGGTTGAGCATAAGAGGAATATCAAAATCTTGAAGACATTCCTCCTGATACCTCTCATTTCCACGGCAGTAATTTTGCTGCTCTATAACCGCCTTTACCTTTGCGCCTTCTATTACAAGCCTTCTTGCCATGATAAGGCCAATGTCACCGGAACCGAATATTACTGCTTCCTTTCCCGGCATATAACCATCCAGATTGATGAGCTTCTGCGCAGCCCCTGCCGTTAATATTCCAGAACAGCGGGTTCCCGTAATGTTAATTACACTTCTCGGCATCTCCCTGCGTCCGACAGCAAATATAACTGCTGCAGCCTTTATATTTATAATTCCCTCTGCCCCACTCACGGCCACAATTTCCTTATCACTGCTTATTTCAAGAACGGTGGTATTTAATTTATACTGTATCCCCAACCTGTTGATTTCATCAATTAACCTTTGTGCAAATTCGGTACCTGTCAGATCCTCCTTGAAAACCTGCAGTCCAAAGCCTGTATGTATGCACTGGTTCAATGTTCCGCCCAAACTGTTCTCCCTATCGATAATAAGTATATTATCCATACCTGCACTTCTTACAACTGCTGAAGCAGCGAGTCCCGCAGGCCCTCCTCCTATAATTACAACATCGTACATCACCGCTTAACTCCTCTTTCTATTATATTGATAACTTTTCTCCATATTTAGCTGCGGAAATTTATAATTGAATTTATCTCCTTCGAAAAATCGGTGAGAATTCGATATTTTCTCAGGAGAATTATTAAGGTTTAAATTTCCGCATCTGTTATAGCTGCGGAAATTTATATTTTAATCTATCGCATTCGAAAAATCAGTGAAGATTCGATATTTTGTCAGGCGAATACTTTAAGGTTTAAATTTCCGCATCCTTAATTATACTATAGATTGCCTTCTCCCTTATATGGTCATATGCCTTGAACACTTCATTTGCCCTTTCCACATTATTATAAACCTTCCAGTAACCGCAGGCGAGACATTTCTTGGATTTATTATTCATAAATTCTCTCACATCATCAACAGGTATCCCTAACAGTACTCCCATTTCATGGGGACAGTTACCAACATATCTGAACTTCATTTGATAGAGCATGCCTTCTATATCGGATATGTTCTTATATCCCAATTCATAATAAAAATTGCTGATTTCCTCGTCCTTAAGAACCTTCTCAAGAAGCACTGCATCATAAAAAATCAGCGTCGTAGAGAAGTTTGTATTAGAAATTTCAAAGTATTTAATCCTGTTCTCCTTCAGGAGCATTCCACTGTACAATTCCCACAGCAGTTTCAAATTTCTGCCCGCTTTATTGAAGGTAATGATGGATGCCGGTTTAACACCTGCTATTACAGGGCTGATATTATACAGCAATACAGCATATAGATATTCTTTATCCCCAAGACCCTCAACGGCTCTGACAAACTCATGTATTACATCTCTTTTCACATTATCCCCTGCCTTATGAAAAAAGCAACTGATTAACCAGTTGCTTGGAGTTTTTACTCTGAACTTATTACTTTAGTTTACCTTCATAATCCGATACCATTCTCTTAACCATTTCCCCGCCTACAGAGCCGCATTCCCTTGCACTGAGATGCCCATTGTAATCCGAAAAAGGCACTCCCATCTCCTTTGCAATCTCTGTCCTAAATTTATAAAGCCCCTGTTTTGACTCGGGAACCAACTTTCTTCCGCTTCTTACTGCCATTTTCATCCCGCCTTTCACAGCTTCCATATAAAGAGATTATCGTTATAATATAATTTTTCTCATAGGTATGAAAAATAAACTGTTTAATTACTGGATTTCTATGCAAAACCTTCCTTTTCAACGTGTAAAATAAAAAAAGAAGGAGTACCGCTGAACATAGGCTTCTCAGCAGCACTCCCTCTTTAAACCACTAAATTGGAAAAGATGGCAATCAATTAAAAATTAATATATTTCCCTTGTTCGTAATTATCCCATTATGACCTCAACCTTATGGCGCTTTCCATCATTGAAAAGAGGAATTATCTTGTCGGCTATTTCCCTGCCTTCTACAATGACCTTTGCTACTCCCTTGCATACATGAGCACTGTTGTCCACAGTAATCTCAAATGTATCTCCCCTAAACTGTCTAACAAGCTTGAAGCCATCCCAGGCAGCAGGAATACACGGATCAACCTGCAGTCCGTTGTAATCCGGCTTTACACCTAATATCCATTGAGATATGGCTACAAAGTTCCAGGCTGCCGTTCCGGTGAGCCAGGAATTTTTAGCCTCTCCAAATCTCGGTGCTGCCTTACCGGCTATCATCTGAGAATATACATAAGGCTCCATCCTGTGGATTTCACTAATATCCTCCAGATATGCGGGAGCAATCTTTGAATAAACCTCGAAGGCCCTGTCCCCTCTTCCTAAGACAGTTTCGGCACACGCTATCCATGGATTGTTGTGGCAGAATATACCGCCGTTTTCCTTATAGCCTTCGGGGTATGAAGATATCTCTCCTAAATTAATATGATATTTGCTGTAAGGAGGGTCATTAAGTACAATACCATATTTTGTGTCCATATGTTTCTTTACTGAATCAAGAGCTTTTTCTGCAAATCCCTCTTCAACACCAATGCCGGCCATTACACAGAAGCCCTGAGGCTCAATGAATATCTTGCTCTCTTCACACTCTGCACTTCCTACCTTATCGCCGTAGAAGTCATATGCTCTCAGGAACCATTCCCCGTCATATCCATACTTCAATGTATTTTCATTTACTTCTGCCACATATTTTCCGGCCTTTTCAGCTTCCTCTTCCTTGCCGAGTACTGAGCAAAGCTTTGCATATTCCTTGCCGGTATATACAAATAACCCTGCTATAAATACAGATTCAGCTGTTCTTCCTGATTTATTTTCACTGGTCTGGAAAGACTCCCCTGGTTCTGCAGAGAAACAGTTAAGATTGAGGCAGTCGTTCCAGTCTGCTCTTCCTATCAGAGGCAGTCCGTGGGGACCCAGATTATTTACTGTATATTCAAAAGATCTCTTTAAATGTTCAAACAGAGATGCCTTATTTACTTCGCTGTTATCAAAGGACACGGTTTCATTGAGTATAGAATAGTCCCCGGTTTCCTTCACATAAGCTGTCACACCAACTACAAGCCAGAGAGGATCATCATTAAAGCCCGACCCGACTGCATTGTTTCCCTTCTTCGTGAGAGGCTGATATTGATGATATGCACTTCCGTCTTCAAACTGGGTTGCCGCGATATCCAATATTCTCTGCCTGGCTCTTTCAGGAACCTGATGAACAAATCCCAGAAGGTCCTGGTTGGAATCTCTGAAGCCCATTCCTCTTCCAATGCCGGATTCAAAATAGGAGGCACTTCTTGACATATTAAATGTAACCATGCACTGATATTGATTCCATATATTAACCATTCTGTTCAGCTTCTCATCATGACTGAAAACCTGGTACTTTGAAAGCAAGTCGTCCCAATGTGATTTTAATTCCTCAAGAGCGTTGTCCACAGCTTCTTCAGTGTTGAATCTCTGAATCATTTCTTCAGCAGGTTTTTTGTTTATTATGCCTTTGCTCTCCCATTTCTCTTCTTCAGGATTTTCAATGTACCCTAGTACAAACACATAAGTTTTACTCTCACCGGGTGCCAGGTTAACCTTGATTCCATGGGAGGCAATGGGCCACCAGCCGGATGCCATGGAGTTATTGGATTTCCCCTCCAAAACTGCCTTTGGAGCCTCAAGTCCATTATAAAGACCTATAAAACTCTCTCTATCCGTATCAAACCCATCTATTTCCGTATTTACAGAATAGAAGCTGTAGTGATTCCTTCTTTCTCTGTATTCAGTCTTATGATAAATAGTTGAACCCTTAACTTCTACTTCTCCGGTACTGTAATTTCTCTGGAAGTTTGTCATATCATCATTTGCTTCCCACAGACAAAATTCAATGTAGGAAAACAATTTGATTTCCTTTTGAGTATCACCGGTATTCTGAACAGTAACCTTATGAATTTCACAATTACTGTTAAGGGGCACGAAAGAAACTTGTTGAACGCGTGTTCTTTGTCGCTCTCCGGTTATACTGGTATACCCCAAACCATGCCTGCATTCATAGAAATCCAGGGTTTTCTTAACGGGCATCCAGCTGTGGCTCCAGTATTCTCCCCCATCATTAATATAAAAGTATCTTCCTCCGTTGTCTACCGGAATGTTATTATAGCGGTATCTTGTCAATCTTCTCAGACGTGCATCCTTATAAAAGCTGTATCCTCCGGACGTATTAGAGATCAGCCCAAAGAAATCCTGACTTCCCAGGTAATTTATCCATGGATATGGTGTCTCAGGTGTGTTAATTACATATTCTCTGCTGTTGTCGTCGAAATACCCAAATTTCATACTTCACATCTCTCCTCCATATTTGTTGTAAGTAATGCCCTTACCGCATCCGCCTCACAGAAAAATGAAGAAACAGCATAAACTGCCGGCTGCGGCCAGGGATTCCAATACTTTACTCCAATTATACCCCTATGAAGGCTTTTAATCAATTATATATGAGCGCAATTGTTAATTAGCATAGAAAATCTGTTATTTCATATAGAGGAATTTTTTATAGATGCGGAAGCGAATACTAAAGATATATATTTCCGCATCTTTATTCATCGCTTTTTACAATGATTTTTACCTTTTCTATTCTCTTGGCTTTGACTTCCTCTACCTTGAAAATCAGATTTTCATACTCTACAGTTTTTTCATCTCCCACTTTTGGTATGCTGCCGATGAGATTTACTACAAATCCCCCTATAGTATCGGAACGTTCGGATTCAAGGTCGATATCCAGATAATCATTAACCTCACCTAATGGAATAAGGCCGTCTACAAGATATGTATCTTTATCAATTTTTGTTATATCCGGTTCTACTTCATCATACTCATCCAATATCTTTCCCATTACCTCCTCAACCAAATCTTCGATAGTTACAATCCCTTCGAAGCCTCCATACTCGTTAATTAATACTGCAAGGTGGTTTTTTGAGCTTTGGAGTTCTCTGAAAAGCTTATCTATTCTTTTTGACGCAGGAACAAAATATGGAGTTCTGAGTATTTTTCTGATATTTACATGTTCAAAATCATGCTTGCTTGCTTCTATTATAAAGTCCTTCATAAATAGTATTCCGATAACATTATCTATATCATCTTCAAAAACCGGTACCCTGGAATAATTCTCCTCCAGCAGTTCCTTCAATATTTCCTCGGGGGGTGAGTTTATATCAATGGCAAATACATCAGTTCTTGAGGTCATTACTTCTTCCGCAACCTTGTCATCAAATTCAAAGATACTCTCTATCATTTCTCTTTCGGTTTCATTTATGACACCATGTTCCTGGCCTACCTCTATCAAGGATTTTATCTCCTCCATGGATACCCTCTCATCCAACTGCTCCATTTTTATTCCCGATACTCTCACTATGAGATTGGTGGAGCC
>JAUZPH010000014.1 GCA_030706065.1 Bacillota bacterium
CCTTTTTTACGTGTCCAAGCATATGCTGCATAATACTGATTACCCAATTTGTATGTTATTCGTTGAAGAAGGAAATAAATAATGTTATAATAAAGGTAACATACGGGGTATAGGTATACTGGAGGGAATTATGGAAGAAGATAAATTAAAAAAAGATATAGTGGTAAGATTGCGAAGGATTGAAGGACAGGTAAAGGGAATAGAAAAGATGATAGATAACGAGGCCTGCTGCAAGGATGTGCTCGTACAGATTGCAGCGGTAAGGGCTGCAATAAATAAAGTAGGAGGCCTGCTGGTGGAAAATTACGCAAAGAGCTGCCTCTTGACAGAGGACATGGATGAAAACAGCAGGAATGTGGAGCAGCTTGTTTCAACCTTGTTAACTTTTCTAAAGTAAAAAAGACCGAACTGTAAAGTTAAAAAACTTTATTGTTCGGTCTTCTTCTATAGCTGACGAACTTTGAAAGAGAGGAAGTCAGAACGATGCCAATTGCCAGAGCACCGGCATTGGTGAGTGTCTCCAGGCCCAAATGCAGCGAAGTATTTATGCTTCCTGTTATGGATTCCAGCATGGTATAATACATTCCTCCACCAGGTACAAGGGGAATAAGAGCGCATACGACAAAAATCGTTACCGGAGCCTTGTGTACCCTTGCCATAACCTCGGAATAGATACCTATGACGATGGAGGCTAGAAACATTGAAGCGGTTACTGAGAAATGCATGTTTAAACCCAGCATGTAAACAAACCAGCCCAGGCCTCCGCCCAGAGAGGCATATAGAAGGTTCTTGCCTTTTATGTTGAATAGAATACAAAAGCCTAGGGTGGCAAAGATAGAAGAAACAGTCTTAATAATCATCAATACAATCCTCCAAAAGCAGATATCCAAAGCTTTATAATTATCCCGCTTCCCACGGCTATGGCTATAGCTACAAGAAAGGCTTCCGTTGCCCTTGTGAGGCCTGCCACCAGGTCGCCGGCGATGGTATCTCTTATGGCATTAGTAATTGCCAGTCCCGGAACCAGAAGCATTATAGAACCAATAATGACCTTGTCAACATTTCCCACAAGACCCGCTCTGTTTAATATCAAGGCTGCCATTGAAGCGGTGGCTCCGCCTACTATATTGATAAAGAAATCATTTATCCCGGCATTGCTCAAGCTTATGCTTATAACCTTGATTAGCAATCCGGAAATAAGGGCCGGTAAGAAATCCCTATATCCTCCTCCGAAAAGTATGGAAAAAAAACCTGCAGCCAGGGATGAAAAAAACACTGTAGACAGAAAACCGTATCTTTTTGTAGAGTCAATATCCTTGAGAAGCTGCAGAAGTTCCTCTTCCGAATAAGAGCTGCTCAAAATATTACGGGAGAGTTCATTAACTCTGCATACCTTTTCCAGATCAACGGTCCTTTTTCTTATCCTTCTTATGATGGAAATTGTCTTTCCGTCCTTATCTATTACAGACATCATGATGCCCGTCGGTGTAACAAAGCTGTCAGCATGTCTTACCCCAAAGGCAGCACAGATCCTTATAATAGTATCTTCCACTCTATACGTTTCTCCGCCGTTTTCAAGAATTATCCTGCCTGCCTCTACTGCAATGTATGCTATGGTGTTGATATCCATTAAATCACCTGCCTTAACCCAGAGATATTATATCATATGTATACTCAAATTCAAACTTTATAGATATAGAAGTATAACTCTGGGTTTTAAGGCAGTGATTGGTGTTAAGGTAATGCATCTTTAGAAGATTCTGTGGATATTTATTCATATAGATACGGAAATTTATTCTTTAACATATCGCCTTCAAAAAATCGGTGAAGATTCGATATTTTCTCAGTCGATTACTGAAGGTATAAATTTCCGTATCTGCAGAAGTCGTTTACATGACGGAAATTAAAATATTTATGGAAAAACTTGTTGATAATTGCATGAGTGATAATTATAATTTATATAAAGCATATATAGCTGCGGAAATTTATATTTTAATTTATCGCCTTCGAAAAATCGGTGAAGATTCGATATTTTCTCATGCGAATACTAAAGGTTTAAATTTCCGCATCTTAAGTAAGGAGTGAGGCCAATGTTTTATAAGAATATTGAAGCAGGTGACATGGAAATTTTAGAGCTGATCAATGAAGAAACAGAGAGGCAGGAGCACAATATCGAGCTCATTGCATCGGAAAATTTTACAAGTAAGGCAGTGATGGAGGCCATGGGTTCTCCGCTGACGAATAAATATGCAGAAGGATACCCGGGAAAGAGATATTATGGCGGATGCGAGGTTGTTGACAAGGTGGAGGACCTGGCAAGAAACAGGTTTAAGGAACTCTTTGGTGCAGAACATGCCAATGTGCAGCCTCATTCAGGTTCCCAGGCCAATATGGCAGTGTATTTCTCAGTATTAAATTCGGGAGACACTGTTCTTGGTATGAATTTGAGTCACGGCGGACATCTGACCCACGGAAGCCCGGTAAACTTTTCCGGAAAGCTCTTTAACTTTGTATCCTATGGTGTAGATAAGGAAACTGAGACTATTAATTACGAAGAGGTAAGGGAATTAGCCTTGAAGTTTAAACCGAGAATGATAGTGGCCGGTGCCAGTGCTTATCCAAGGATAATTGACTTTAAGAAATTCCGCGAGATAGCAGATGAAATCGGGGCATACTTTATGGTGGATATGGCTCATATAGCGGGACTGGTAGCTGTTGGCCTTCATCCAAATCCTGTACCCTATGCGGATTTCGTAACTACTACCACCCACAAGACCCTCAGAGGCCCAAGAGGGGGAGCCATTCTTTGCAGGGAAAAGTATGCCAAGGATTTGGATAAAGCAATATTTCCTGGAATGCAGGGCGGACCTTTGATGCATATTATCGCTGCAAAAGCAATATGCTTTAAGGAGGCAATGACGGAGGAATACAGGGAGTACGCCGGCCAGGTTGTAAAAAATGCCAGGGTTCTCGGTGAAGAGCTTGTAAAATACGGTTTTCAGCTCATTTCCGGAGGAACTGACAATCATATGATGCTTGTCAACCTCACTAACAAGAATATAACGGGAAAAGAAGCAGAGAAGCTTTTAGATACAGTAGGCATCACTGTGAACAAGAATACAATCCCCTTTGAGACATTAAGCCCCTTTGTAACAAGTGGTATCAGAATAGGTACCCCGGCTGTAACCACAAGAGGGTTTAAAGAGGAAGAGATGAAAAAGGTAGCATATTTTATCAACTACGTAATCGAGCACAGGGATGAGGACCTTTCCCATGTAAAAGAGGAAGTAAGAGAATTGTGCAGCAAGTTCCCTATATATATAGAAAAATAAAAACTGAAACAGTACACTTAAAATCAATGGAGGTAAGGATAATGACTGTAGAATTTACTAAAAATCTGGAAAAGGCCATGGAAAACCTGCATAAGAGGGGAGCCTTTCTTACTACCCAAAACGGTGATAAGGTCAATACCATGACCATCAGCTGGGGAAATGTAGGCTATGAATGGGGAAAACCTATCTTCACAGTTATGGTGAGACAGTCAAGATATACCCATGAGCTTATTGAAAACAGCGGAGAGTTCACCGTGTGTGTTCCGGTAGGAGATAAGATGCGAAAGGCACTTGGGATATGCGGAAGCAAGTCCGGAAGGGATATCGACAAGTTTCAGGCTGCGGGAATTGCCTTGAAGGATGGAAAAGTGACCGATACTCCTGTAATTGCCAACTGTGATTATAATTATGAGTGCAGGATAGTATATAAGCAGGATATGAATCCTTCTCTCGTAAGCAGGGATATTCTTAATACTTCCTATGCCGATGAAGACTTTCATACCTTCTACTTCGGTGAAATAGTTGCATGCTATACGGAGGAGCAGGATGTTTGATACCCATGTGCATACTACCTTTTCAACGGATTCGAAAATGACTTTGGAAGAGGCACTGAGAACTGCGGAAGAAAAGGGAATGGGGGTCACTCTGACGGAGCATATGGACTTGAACTGCCGATCTGAAGGAAAGTTTGTCTTTGATATCGACAAGTATTTCAGTGAGTATGAAAGGTTCAGAGGGCCCAAACTGCTGCTGGGCATCGAACTTGGCTTGACGGAGGAATTCAGAGAGGAAAACAAAAGGATAGCAGATAACAATCCCTTTGATTACGTAATTGGATCAATTCATTTCCTGGGAAATTATGACATATACTATCCTGAATTCTATGACGGCATGAGCAAAAGTGAAGCTTACAGAGAATATCTCCTTACAATGAAAAGCAATATATGCGGAGAAAAATTCTTTGATTCTTTGGGGCATATAGATTTTATCTGCAGGTATGCGCCTTACGAGGATAAGGAAATCTATATGGAAGAGTATGGCGATTATGTGGATGAGGTTCTTAAGGCCCTGATAGCTTCTAATATTGCAATGGAGATCAATACTCGGAGGTTAAATGACAGGGCAGCTGTCAAAAATCTGCTCAGCATATATATGAGATATAAGGCGCTGGGAGGGGAATTTGTTACCATAGGTTCCGATGCTCATACTCCAAAAGCTATCGGCTTTAATTATAGAAGTGCCGTTGAAATTGCTGAGAGAGCATCATTGAAGGCTGTGTATTTTAGAGAACGAAAAATGGAGTATATGACGTATTAACTTATATATTTAGGAAGACATGACATATCGGGCAGTTCCATAAATCAGTGATTGAGAGCATATGGACTGCCCAATGTCAATATTACAGATGCGGAAATTTAAACCTTAAAGTATTCGTCTGAGAAAATATCGAATCTTCAACGATTTTTCGAAGGCGATAGATTAAAATATAAATTTCCGCAGCTATAAAGATGTGTGAGTTTAAACCTTAACAAATTCACTGAGGGAAATACCGAATCTTCAACGGTTTTTCTGGATGTAAAATTTCAACTAATTAGAATTGAATTTAGTAGAAATTTTACATCCCGGATAAATTAAAATATAAACTCACACATCTATAATACTTAAATATGGGCAAAATGGTGGGTGGCACAGTCATTACTAGTATATGGAAATTACGGAGTTGACATCTTATTTTATTTATAATATACTTTGATTATCAAAATATTTGAATAGCAAAATAAGGTGTGAATGGGGTGAACTTAAAAATAAAACCATGGAGAAGCTTTACAGTGTTCTAAATGAATTATTGGTGGACATTTTTAATGATATCCTTCAAATTGAACAGTCGGCTTTAAGACAGGGCGCCTTGAACGACCTTTCTGTAACAGAGATACATACTATTGAAGCCATAGGCATGTATGAACCTCGAAACATGTCTGAAGTGGCGGCGGATTTAAGAATTACGGTAGGTACCTTGACCACTGCTATAAACAAGCTGATTAAAAAAGGCTATGTAGAAAGAAGAAGGATAGAGGAAGACAGAAGAGTAGTGCAAATACAACTGACGAAAAAGGGAAAACTGGCCTACAGAATTCATGGGAAATTCCATAAGGATATGGTATTGTCCACCATTGAAGGATTAACAGAAGAAGAAGAAGATATCCTTATAAGGGCTATGGAGAGGGTAAACACCTTCTTCAAATCAAAATATAATTTAAACGAAGATGAAGTAAGTAAGGAGTAATGATATGGCAGAAGTTATTATTAGGGGGACCGGGCACTATGCACCGGAAAATGTAGTAAGCAATTTCGACCTTTCAAAGATAGTAGACACAAGTGATGAGTGGATCACCACCAGAACCGGCATTAAAGAAAGAAGAATAACTGCAGGAGAAAACACATCTCATATAGCCTGCCGTGCAGCAGAAAGCGCTCTTAAGGATGCAGGAATCACTGCAGAGGAATTGGATTTAATCATTGTGGCGACGGTAACACCTGATAATGTGACTCCATCAGTTTCCTGCATGCTTCAGAGCATGCTGGGTGCAAGGAAAGCAGCGGCTTTTGATATCAATGCAGCATGTACAGGATTCATCTATGGCCTGAACCTGGCATCGATGTTTATCAAAGGGGACATATATAACAATATCCTGGTAGTAGGTGCCGAGACTCTTTCCAAGATCATGAACTGGCAGGACAGGGGAACCTGTGTACTTTTTGGAGATGGAGCGGGTGCAGCTATTGTCAGCAGCTCTACTGAGCGGGGCGTAGGTTCTATCATAATAGGTTCAGATGGTGCAAAGGGAGAAGTACTGCAGTGCAAGGCTCTTCCCATCAATAATCCGTTTTTGAAGGAACAGAGTACTGAAGAGCACCACAGCCATGTTATAATGGAAGGCAGGGAAGTCTTCAGATTTGCCACCGGTGTAATGGTTGACAGCATAGAGGAGATATTGAGGAGAGAAAACTTGACTCCTCAGGACATAAAATTCTTTATACCTCACCAGGCAAACCTTAGAATAATAGATTATGCGGCAAAAAAGCTTGAAGTTGATATATCGAAGTTTGTTATAAATCTTGAAAGATTTGGAAATACATCCAGTGCCAGCATTCCGATAGCATTGGACGAGATGAACAAAAATGGCTTGTTATCCAAGGGTGACAGGATCATTATAGTAGGTTTTGGCGGAGGCCTCACCTATGGCGCTGCATATCTGCAGTGGCAAAAATAAAATGTTGGAGGTAAAGTAGATGATATTTGAAAAAGTAAGAGAGATTATTGTTGACCAGCTGGGAGTAGACGAGGAAGAAATTACTATGGAGACTACCTTCCAGGACCTGGGAGTAGATTCTCTGGACTTATTCCAGATTGTTATTGAAATTGAGGAAGCGTTCAACATAAAAATTGAGAATGCAGAAAGTATTACAAGTATAAAGGATGCAGTAGAATATATAGAAGCCAATCAATAACAATTAAGGTCAGATGAAAATCTGGCCTTAAGTCATGAACCTATGAAAACAGATATCTATTAATCGGGAGGATTATGATGTTTCAAACGAAGATTTGTGAAATTATAGGGATTAAATACCCAATATTCCAAGGTGGCATGGCTTGGATTGCGGACAGTTCCCTGGCAGCTGCTGTGAGCAATGCCGGTGGTCTTGGAATAATTGCCGCCGCCAATGCTCCTGTGGAATACGTAAGAGACGAAATACGAAAAACCAAGGAAATGACAGATAAGCCTTTTGGAGTGAACATAATGCTTCTCAGCAGCAATGCCGATGAAGTGGCAAAGCTGGTGTGTGAAGAGGGAGTAAAGGTCGTAACTACCGGTGCCGGAAATCCGGGCAAGTACATCAATATGTGGAAGGAGCATGGAATAATTGTTATTCCTGTAGTTCCATCAGTAGCTCTTGCCATAAGAATGGAAAGAACCGGAGCAGATGCCGTTATAGCAGAGGGTTGTGAATCCGGAGGACACGTAGGAGAGCTCACTACCATGGCTTTAGTGCCTCAGGTAGTAGATGCCGTAAATATACCGGTTATTGCTGCAGGTGGAGTCGGCGATGGAAGAGGATTAGCCGCGGTCTTCATGTTAGGGGCTGAAGGCGTTCAGGTAGGCACAAGGTTCCTTGTAGCAAAGGAATGCACAGTACATCAGAATTACAAGCAGAAGATACTTGATGCAAAGGATATAGACACAATTGTTAGCGGAAGGCCAACAGGACATCCGGTGAGGGTACTTAAGAACAAGCTGGCGAGACAGTTCCAGCTGCTGGAGAAGGAGAATGCTCCTTTGGATAGATATGAAGAATTGGGAAGAGGAGCTCTACCAAGGGCTGTAAAAGAAGGAAATGTGGATATGGGTTCCGTTATGGCAGGCCAGATTGCCGGTTTAATAACAAAGGAACAGACTGCTAAAGAGATAGTTGAAGAAATGTTTGCAGAAGCGGAAGAAAATTTCAGACAGGTTGCTGCAAGAGTATAAGAGGTGGAGCATGTCAAAAATAGCGTTTATTTTTTCAGGCCAGGGTTCCCAGTATACCGGAATGGGAAAGGAATTATACGATAATTTTATAGAGAGTAAAGATGTTTTTGAAAAAGCCGATGAAGTGCTGGGCTTCAAGTTGTCTGAGAAATGTTTTAACGGCACAAAAGAAGAATTAAACAGCACGGAAGTAACTCAACCCGCAGTGCTCACTGTAAGCATTGCAGCCATGAAGGCACTGGAAAGCCGCGGAATAAGGGCAAATGTAACTGCCGGTTTCAGTCTTGGTGAATACTCCGCACTGATATGCAGCGGGGCTATGGATTTCATCGACGGCGTAAAGCTGGTCAGAAAAAGAGGAAAGTATATGCAGGAAGCTGTTCCGGCAGGAAGAGGCGGCATGGCAGCAATACTGGGACTGGATAAAGCTGCAGTCCTGGAGGGCTGTCAGGCTGCTGCAGGGCTTGGAGTGGTTGAAGCGGTTAATTTCAACTGCCCCGGCCAGATTGTAATAGCCGGTGAGACAGAGGCGCTGAAAGAAGCAATGACAGTACTTACCGCTAAGGGCGGAAAAGCGATACTGCTTCCGGTGAGCGCACCTTTTCACAGCTCGCTGTTAAAGCCTGCAGCAGAAAAGCTTCAGGCAGAGCTTGAGAACATGGAGATTAGTGATATGCAAATACCCGTGCTGACAGATGTCCATGGGAATTATATAAATGATAAAGTGGAAATAAAAGGACTCCTTGTAAAACAGGCAATGAGCCCGGTTCTTTGGGAGGATATTGTGAGGAAGATGATAGCTGACGGAGTTGATACCTTCATAGAGCTCGGGCCAGGCAAGACCCTCACGGGATTCCTGAAGAAAATAGACAGAAGCGTAAAAGCTTTGAATGTTGAGGATATGAAATCACTCAATAATGCATTGGAAGCTTTGGGAAAATAAAAGTTGTTTGGAGGATTTTTTTATGTTGCTTAAAGGAAAATGTGCCGTTGTCACTGGAGCCGGAAAAGGTATTGGCAGGGCTATTGCATTGAAATTGGCGGAGCAGGGTGCTAATATAGTAATAAACTACAGAAGCAGCGAGAAGGAAGCGGAGGAAGTGGTGCAGGCCATTGAGGAGGCCGGTGGTGCTGCCTTTGCGGTAAAAGCTGATGTAAGTAAGTTTGATGAGGCTGAAAAACTGATAAAAGGCGCCCAGGAGAAGTTTGGCAGGGTTGACATTCTGGTGAATAATGCGGGAATTACAAAGGATACTCTTCTCCTTAGAATGAAGGAAGAGGATTTTGATTCTGTTATCTCAGTAAACTTGAAGGGCTGCTTCAATTGCGTCAAGCACGTATCCCCGATTATGCTGAAGCAGAAGAGCGGAAGGATAATAAATATTTCTTCAGTTATAGGCCTCGTAGGCAATGCGGGCCAGGCAAATTATGCGGCTTCAAAGGCCGGAATCATAGGCCTTACAAAGTCTGTTGCCAAGGAACTTGGTTCCAGAGGCATTACTGTTAATGCAGTAGCTCCGGGTTTTATCGAAACAGATATGACGGATGTGCTTTCCGACAAGATAAAGGAATCCATGCAGGACAGCATACCGCTTAAGAGATTGGGGAAAACTTCAGACGTGGCAGAAGCGGTGGCATTTTTGGCGTCGGAAGGAGCTTCCTATATAACCGGCCAGGTAATAAATGTAGATGGCGGAATGGTAGTTTAGAGTAAGATTAAAAATTTTGGGTAGGTGGAAAAATGAAAAATAGAGTAGTTATAACAGGGATGGGCGCTGTTACTCCAATAGGTAACGATGCGAAAACCTTCTGGCAGAACTGCAGGGAAGGAAAGTCAGGTATAGATTACATCAAGGGCTTTGACACTACAGATTTTAAAGTTAAGATAGCAGCAGAGGTAAAGGACTTTAATCCCGAGAACTATATGGATAAAAAAGAAGCAAAGCGCATGGATAAGTTCAACCAGTTTGCCATGGCTGCAGCAAAGGAAGCAGTGGAGGACAGCGGATTAAACCTTGACGAGGTAAATAAATATAGGTTTGGTGTACTGGTAGGTTCCGGAATCGGCGGCCTTGGAACAATACAGGCCGAATGCCAGAAGCTCCTGGAAAAGGGCCCTTCGAGGGTTTCACCTCTCTTCATTCCTATGGCAATTTCCAATATGGCTTCAGGAAGCATAGCAATAAAATATGGCGCAAGGGGCCTCTGTACCAGTGTCGTTACAGCCTGTGCCAGCGGAACCAATGCCATAGGAGATGCCTTCAGGGCGCTGCAGAACGGCATAGCTGATGTAATGATAGCCGGCGGAGCGGAAGCTTCCATAACTCCTCTTGGAGTAGCAGGTTTTACTTCCATAACAGCTCTTAATACCAATAATGATATTGAAAGAGCCTCCATTCCCTTTGACAAGGAAAGAAACGGCTTTGTTATCGGTGAGGGGGCAGGTATCATAATTATGGAGACGCTGGAGCATGCACTAGCCAGAGGAGCAAGGATTTACTGTGAAATGGTGGGTTACGGCTCCACAGGAGATGCTTATCATATGACACAGCCTGATCCGGAAGGACAGGGGGCAACAAGGTCCATGCAGCTTGCCATCGAGGAATCAGGTGTGGCTGTTGAGGATATTTCATATATAAATGCTCACGGCACAAGTACTTACTACAATGATAAACTGGAAACCCTGGCCATCAAAAATGTCTTTGGAGAGCAGGCCTACAAGGTACCAATAAGCTCTACAAAGTCAATGGTGGGCCATTCTCTGGGAGCTTCCGGTGCCATTGAAGCAGTGGTATGCATTAATGCAATAAAAGATAGCTACCTTCCCCCAACTATAGGATATAAAGTGCCGGATGAAGAATGCGACCTGGATTATATACCTAATGTGGGAAGAACTGCTGATGTTGAATATACACTTTCAAATTCCTTTGGTTTTGGCGGACATAATGCCACAATAATGTTTAAGAAGTGGAAAGAACAGTAAAGAGGGGTCGAAAATGGATTTAAAGGTTATTCAAGAGCTTATTAGCATGATGGAGAATTCCAGGCTTTCTTCAATGGAGCTGGAATGGAAGGACATGAAGATAAGGATGGAAAAGAAGGATGAAGACACCCTTACACTTGGCGGCGGCAGGGAGAGAACAGCGGAGGTCAAGCATTATGAAGCTGTTACCTCCAGCGAAGCGGAAGTGAAAAAGGCAGAACCGGCGGCAGAAGTTAAAGCTCCTGCGGTACAGGGCACTGCTATCAAGGCACCAATGGTTGGAACCTTCTACAGTGCCCCTTCTCCGGATAGTGAACCTTTCGCAGCCGTTGGTAAAAAGGTGAGCAATGGCGATGTTGTATGTATTATAGAAGCGATGAAGCTTATGAACGAAATAGAGAGTGACTGCAGCGGGATCATTGCTGAAATTCTGGTTAAGGATGGAGACATGGTTGAGTATGGTCAGCCGCTGTTCACAATAATCTAGTGAAATGGGTGAAATTATGGATATAAAAGAAATTATGGAAATTCTCCCGCACCGTTATCCTTTCCTGCTTATAGACAGGATAGAAGAACTGGAACCGGGCAAGAGGGCAGTTGGTTATAAGAATGTTACCATGAATGAATATTTCTTCCAGGGACATTTTCCACAGGAGCCGGTTATGCCTGGAGTTCTCATCGTAGAAGCACTGGCTCAGGTAGGGGCAGTATCCGTTCTATCCCTTGAGGAAAACAAAGGAAAGATAGCTTACTTCACTGGCATCGATAAGGCAAAATTCAGGCAGAAGGTTGTTCCTGGAGATGTGCTGAGGCTTGAAGTGGAAATGATCAAGGTTAAGGGGCCTGCAGGCGTTGGGAAGGCAGTGGCAACAGTAAACGGCAAAAAGGTCTGCGAAGGCGAGTTAATGTTCATTGTCGGTAGATAGAGATGCGGAAATTTAAACCTTATGTATTCGCCTGAGAAAATATCGAATCTTCACCGATTTTTCGAAGGCGATAAATTAGAGAATAAATTTCTGCATCTATATTGGAGGAGGTCACATGTTTAAAAAGATATTGATAGCAAACAGGGGGGAAATAGCCGTAAGAATCATCAGGGCCTGCCGTGAGATGAATATTGCCACGGTGGCGGTGTATTCCGAGGCTGACAGGGATGCCCTTCACACACAGCTGGCAGATGAGGCTGTGTGTATAGGTCCTGCTACCTCCAAGGACAGTTATTTGAACATATACAATATTTTAAGCGCCACCGTGCTTTCCGGTGCGGAGGCCATACATCCCGGCTTCGGCTTTTTATCCGAAAACAGTAAATTTGCAAAGATGTGCAGGGAGTGTAATATAACCTTCATAGGCCCGGATCCGGAGGCCATAGACCTTATGGGAAACAAGGCCAATGCGAGGGATGTTATGAAAAAGGCGGGGATACCGGTAATTCCCGGTTCCGATGGAGCTCTTGAAAGCGAAGAGCATGCCCTTAAGATGGCAGAGGAAATCGGTTATCCAGTTATGATTAAAGCGGCGGCCGGCGGCGGCGGAAGAGGCATAAGAATAGTATTCGAAAAAGGTGAGCTCCAGAAAGCTTATAACACCGCAAAGTCCGAAGCTGCTGCCTGCTTTGCAGATGATACATTATATATGGAAAAGTACATTAATAAGCCTCACCATATTGAATTTCAGATCCTTGGGGATCAGTTCGGCAACATTATTCATCTCGGTGAGAGGGACTGTTCCATTCAGAGGAGAAATCAAAAGGTGGTGGAGGAAGCTCCATCACTGCTTCTTGATGATAAAATGAGAAAAGTGATGGGCGAAGCTGCAGTAAAGGCGGCAAGAACTGTTGGGTATTACAATGCAGGAACTATTGAATTCCTTGTAGACAGCGATAGAAATTACTATTTCATGGAGATGAACACTAGAGTTCAGGTGGAACATCCTATCACTGAGTTTATTTCCGGGGTGGATATTGTAAAGCAGCAGCTCAGGATTGCGGCAGGGGAAAGGCTGGACCTATGTCAGGACGATATAGTACTTAGAGGCCATGCCATCGAATGCAGAATAAATGCAGAGGACCCCAGCAAGGACTTCAGACCCTCTCCGGGTAAGATCAGCGGGCTGCACCTGCCGGGAGGACCGGGAGTGAGAATCGACAGTGCCGTATACCAAGGGTATATAATTCCTCCATACTATGATTCCATGATTGCTAAGCTCATTGTTCATGCTGACAGCAGGGACGAAGCCATTGCCAGGATGAGAAGAGCCCTTGGTGAAATGATAGTAGAGGGACTGGAGACAAACGTAGAATTTCAGTTTGATATATTGAGTAACGAAAGCTTTAAGGCAGGAGACTATGATACTTCATTTTTAAAAGATAAGTTGGTGAAGAATGAATGATTAAGGACTTGTTTAAAAAGCAGAAATATATCACTGTAAGCACTACAGCCCTGGAACAGAAGAGTGAGGAACAAAAGCCGGTTATACCTGAGGGACTTTGGATCAAGTGCTCAAGCTGCGGGAAGATTCTCTACAAAAGTGACGTAGAGGAAAACATGCAGGTCTGCAGCAATTGTAATTATCATTTCAGGCTCTCTGCCTGGGACAGAATAAGATATATTCTGGACAGAGATTCCTTTATGGAATTTGATCAAAATATGAAAAGTGCCAATCCTATAGCCTTTGAAGGCTATGAAAAGAAAATAAATTCAGCCATGGATAGCACCGGTATGAATGAGGCAGTAATAACGGGCAGGGGAATGATAAGAGGCACCGATACAGTCATAGGAGTTATGGACAGCAACTTTATGATGGGCAGCATGGGAACCGTTGTGGGTGAAAAACTTGCAAGGGCTGTTGAATATGCCACGGTAAAGGGGCTTCCTGTAATAATATTCACCTGTTCCGGTGGGGCAAGAATGCAGGAGGGAATAGTTTCACTGATGCAGATGGCAAAGGTTAGCGGAGCCCTGGCAAAACATAATGAAGCAGGCCTGCTTTATATAACGGTATTGACAGACCCCACCACCGGCGGTGTCACAGCCAGCTTTGCCATGCTTGGCGATATAATACTTTCAGAACCGGGGGCTTTGATTGGTTTTGCCGGAAAGAGAGTAATACAGAATACCATCAAGCAGGAGCTGCCGGAAGGCTTTCAGACTGCTGAGTTTCTTCTGCAGAAGGGTTTCATCGATATGATAGTCCCGAGAAAGGAACTGAGAAGCGCTCTGGCAGATATATTGATGCTTCACAGCGAGGGGGTTAGGTGATTATGGCCGTAGGTTCAAATAAAGAAAAAGAGGCTTGGGAAAAGGTCAACCTGGCCCGTGCCCTGGAAAGGCCCTCTGCCAAGCAGTATATAGACCGGATTTTCGATAATTTTATGGAGTTTCACGGAGACAGAAGCTTTGCCGATGATCCTGCCATCATCGGTGGAATAGCATCACTGGAGGGCAGGCCCGTCACAGTGATAGGCCAGCAAAAGGGAGAGAACACCAAGGAGAACATATTCAGAAACTTCGGCTGTCCTAACCCTGAAGGCTACAGAAAATCCTTAAGGCTTATGAAGCAGGCGGAAAAGTTTAACAGGCCTGTAATATGCATTGTTGATACCCAGGGAGCCTACTGCGGCATTGGTGCGGAAGAACGGGGAGAAGGAGAGGCAATCGCCAGAAACCTGATTACCATGATGAACCTCAGAGTTCCCATCATATCCGTTGTAATCGGCCAGGGAGGAAGCGGCGGCGCGCTGGCTCTGGCGGTGGCCGATGAGGTATGGATGCTTGAAAATTCCATTTACTCTATTTTATCTCCTGAGGGCTTTGCCAGCATATTGTGGAAAGATGCCTCAAGGGCAAAGGAAGCCGCAGCCATCATGAAGATGACCGCGGAGGATCTCTTGAGTTTAAAGGTTATTGACAAGATTATCAAGGAGCCCAGCGGCGGAGCACAAAAAAATGTAGATGCTGTTGCCAAATCCTTGAAAGACAGATTTGTTTCAACATTGAATAAACTGTGCATAACCGATAAGGATGAATTGCTTTCAAAACGCTATGAAAAGTTCCGGAAAATTGGGCAGTATACAGAATAAAATATAAATATATATGTATAAATATAAAAAAGTCCTTGTGCAAACAAGGACTTTTATTATATAATGAATGTATAAATAAACATAAAATCTGTATAAATATTAATTGGGGGTTTTATTATGCCGGAAAAATTAAAAGGAAGAAGCTTCTTGACACTGTTGGATTTTACTCCTTCCGAAATAAGATACCTCCTGGATCTGGGACACAGCCTTAAGAATAAAAAGAAGTCTGGATCCAGGGAGAAGCTGCTGGAGGGAAAGAATATAGTGCTTTTATTTGAAAAGACATCTACGAGAACAAGATGTGCTTTTGAAGTGGCGGCCTATGATGAGGGTGCACATGTCACTTATCTCACCAATTCCCAGATAGGCAAGAAGGAATCCATTGAGGACAGCGCCATGGTGCTGGGAAGAATGTTTGACGGCATAGAGTTTAGAGGTTTTGAACAGTCTACAGTGGAAACTTTAGCGGAAATGTCAGGTATTCCTGTGTGGAACGGACTCACAGACAATGACCATCCTACACAGATTCTGGCAGATTTCATGACTATAGAGGAACATATATATAAGCCTTTGAAGGACATTACCCTGACTTTTGTCGGCGATGCAAGGAATAATATGTCCAATGCCCTGATGTACGGCTGCGCTAAGATGGGAATGAAATATATAGCCTATGGCCCAAAGGAATTGTGGCCGGACAGCGGAGTTGTAGCAGTGGCAAAAGATATAGCTGCCGTTACCGGAGCCGAGATAGTGGTTACGGACGATATTAAAGATATAGCAGGAACGGATGCCATTTACACCGATATCTGGGCTTCCATGGGAGAAGAGGACAAGATTCCTGAAAGGGTCAAGCTTCTTTCACCATACAAGGTTACAATGGATATGCTCAAGGCATCGAAAAATGAAAATGTTATATTTATGCACTGCCTTCCTGCCTACCATGACTTCTATACCGAGACTGCAAAATATTATTGGGAAGAGCTTGGAATAGATATTCGTGAAGTTGAGGATGAGGTTTTCAAGAGCAAACACTCTGTAGTCTTTGACGAAGCGGAAAACAGATTGCATTCAATAAAGGCCGTTATGGTTGCAACACTTTAATATTTGGAAATAAGGAAGCCTGTCAGTGTTTTTTCTGACAGGCTTCCTTTTGCTGATTACCCATAAATTCTTCTTCAAAGAATGAGTTTATGGTAAAAAAAGCAATAAGAGGTATTGACAAACAGTATATCATTTAATAATATATAATTAAAAGATATATCTTTAAATGATATAAAATTAAATTGAGGTGATAGCTTGGCTAGAGGAAAATCCCTGGATGATGAGATTTTAACAGATTCGACCTATTATATTCTTCTGTCTTTAGTAAGCCCTATGCATGGTTATGGAATTATGCAGAAGGTTAAGGAGCTTTCGGAGGGGCAGATGATAATAGGGCCGGCAAGTTTGTATACAATAGTAAAAAAGCTTCAGGATGCCGGCTTAATCAAGCTGCTAGACGACGATGAGGAAAGGAAAAAGACCTACGGTCTGACACAGGGGGGAAAAGAGATATTAAAAAAGGATATAAAGAGAAGAACAGCTATGGTGGAGCATGGGATAGAAGCATTAAAGTATTTGGAGGAGGGAAATGAGAATGGGTAGTGAGGTCAAATATATAATGAATAATGGATTGGCCTTTGATGAAGAAAGGACAATGAAAAGATTAAGGAATATGGCCGAAGAAGGTTGGATACTTTCGGATATGTCTATGTTCAGATATAAACTTGTCAAGGGAGAACCCCAAAAACTAATTTATTCTATGGACTACAAAGAACTGAAAAAAGATGGAGAGGAATATTTTGAATACTTTAAAGCCGGCGGCTGGGAGCATATGTGCTCTTATGGGCCCTTTCATTTCTTTGCTGCGGAACCGGGCACAGTCCCTATATATACTGATAGAGAAAGCCATTTGGAGAAATATAAAAGTCCTAATAAAACATATCTCAGGGCATTGATAATCTGCATCGTAAGCCTTTTAATAATATGGTGCGCAGAATCTATCATAAGTAAAGGGATGAGTGACGGATTAATCAAACAGGCCCTGCAGATGATTTTGCAAATTGCCGGTATAATGTTCGTTGGAGCGGCAGTACCTTGTCTGATGGTTACAACTGCATATTTTTTCAGAAAGCACAGGGTGCCGCTGAAGAAGGATTAAATTTACGCATCTATTTATAAAGTAAGCAAATATATGTATAAGGCAGACTAAGGCTATGTTGTAAATTAGTGATATACACTGATTTAGACAAGCTTAAAGTGTCAATAATCTAACTATAGAGTACTGGAGTGTATGAAAAAAGTAGTTAGAGGTGATACATATGATAGATGAAAAGAAAAGAAGTGATAAAATTTTTGAAGCCATTAAGTCCCTAAAGCCTTCACAGATAAAATATTTGGAGGATTCTTTATTACTTCCAGAAACTGCTGTACCGGAAGAAAATCAGCACGAAAGCGTTCATGATAGCTCTTTGGTTTGTCCTAAATGCGGCAGTTTCTCCATTGTCAAGTTCGGCAGAAACAGGCTGGGCAAGCAGCGGTACAAGTGCAAAACCTGCAAAAGGAGCTTTGTCATACCTTCAAAATCTCCTTTAAGATGCAGTAAAAAAGCAGTTCAGCAGTGGCTTCTCTACATGGAGTGCATGGCCAAAGGCATGTCCATACGAAAGTCCGCCGCTGTAGTTGGCATAAATATGAAAACCTCTTTCTATTGGAGGCACAAAATATTAAATGCTCTAAAGTCGGAAATGAAAGACAATCTTTCTGGAATAGTAGAGATTGACGAAACAGCCATTCCGGAAAGTTTCAAAGGGAATCATTCAAAGGATGAGGATTTTTACATGGGAAGGAAGCCGAGGAAACGGGGGGTAAAGCTGTCGGAAACCTATACAGTAAGAAGGGTGAGAGTAATGTGTTGCCTGGACAGGGGTAAAGGCATATATTCTCTGGTTACAGGAAGAGAGAGACCAGGTATTCAGCAGCTCATAAGCCTTCTCAAGGACAGGGTAAAAAAAGGTTCCACCATCTGTACAAACAACAATGCTGCATATAGCACCGCAGCAAGGGAGCTTGACCTCAAGCTTTACAAGCTTGCTTATTCAAATCAGGTGATAGAAGAAACCTACCATAATCAAAAGGCCAAGTCCTTTGGAAGAGAGCTCAAAAGGTTTCTGGTGGGTTTTAACGGTGTCGCCACTAAATATCTAAACAATTATATAATATGGCTCAAGTGGAACTGCTTGAGGAAGGTTTGTAAATCAGGCTTCAGCGTGACGGAAATGCTTCTCGTCGTGGCCTTCAGCAGTGTATGCCTCAGGGTTTACGATCTTAGATCTGTGAGTTCCATGCCGGAAATGTCATGCTGTTAAGTATAAAGATTGTCCATAAACCAACTACCACTATTTTGGAACAGAGC
>JAUZPH010000140.1 GCA_030706065.1 Bacillota bacterium
GGATACATGCTCGATACCATCGGTATTACCAGCAGAAACAGCAAATGTCTGTAATTTTCTTTTATCTTTTTAAACATAACCTCTCACTCCCACTCTACTCATACATTCATTGTAACAAGCAAAGCTTAAACAACCCTTATGTATTTCTTAATAATTTCTTAACAATGTTGCACAAACAGGATTTCATAGCAGCGTGATGAAATTTTTACTATTAACCCGCTGATATTATACTTAGTTTAACCGCCAAATAAAATAACTACATATATATTTTACGAAAAATTACTGGATGTGTGAACAGCTTTTTGAAACTTTTATTGCATTTTTTACGAAAATATGTTCATATTGCTAAAATAGTAACCAGAAGCCGAGTCTGGCCCTAAATTCTCTCCACACTAAAAAATAAAGAAGAGACGCTCCAAGTGGAGCATCTCCTCTTTTTTCTGGACTAACAGTTAATTACAGCTGTTTCTCGTAGGACTCAACCATTTTCTTAACCATTATTCCGCCAACATAACCATTCTGTCTTGAAGTAAGATTACCCTTATCTGTTGATTCATAGTTAGCTAATCCTATCTCGCTAGCTACTTCCATCTTGAATCTGTCTAAACCTGCTTTTGCCTGTGGAACTAATACTCTGTTATTGTTGCTTGCCATTTGTACTACCTCCTTTTTTATTGGGTTTGTAGTATAAGTTTGTGCAGATTTTCGGTTAATACACTATAGAAATGGAGGCAAGCTCTCCAAGTTTTGCTATGTTAAATTTTTCTAAATTAAATTATTTGAAGTTCCTTTGTATAATGGTTCAGCACCTCATACCCGCTTTCCGTCACTACCACCAAATCCTCTATTCTGACTCCAAGCCTGCCCGGCAAATATATGCCCGGTTCCACGGAAAAAATCATCCCCGGCTTTACCTCCATGGTATTTACAGAACTTATGTCCGGGAATTCATGAACATCAATGCCTATATTGTGACCCGTTCTGTGTATGAAATACTGACCATATCCGGCATCCTCAATAAACTTTCTTGCTGACATGTCTATATCGCAGCACCTGGCCCCGGGCTTTACAGCTTCTATTCCCCTTCTGTTAGCCTCCAAAACTATATTATATACTTCCTTTGCTTCCTCTGAGGCCTGGTGGAAAAAAACAGTTCTTGTCATATCGGAGCAGTATCTCTTTGTAATTCCACCGATATCTATAATAACGCTGTCACTATTCTTAAGGGCAGTGTTGTCGGATTCATGATGCGGTTCTGCTGCATTGGCTCCATAGGCTATGAGAGGATGAAAGGAAAAGCTGGCTGTTCCATATTTCTCATAGATATCCCCCAGAAGTTTACAGACCCTGGCCTCAGTATAACCCTGGCCAATTAAAGGAATTATTTCCTCCATCACCTTGTCATTTACCCTTGATGCCTCTCTCATGAGCTGTATCTCTTCGGCATCCTTGATCATCCTGGCCTCATCAATAATGGGAGAACCATTCTGAAATGATAACCCCCTTTTCTTTTCCATCAGCCTGATTAAAAAGTGTGAAGGCCAGTTTTTATCTATGCCCACTTTTTTATCCTCTATTATTTCTGACAGTATCTCCACAGGGTCCTCTCTGTCATTGTAAACAATCTTATCAATTCCAGGCTCATCCTCAAGTGGAAATAACTCGTTTATAATGAGTCTGCATTTGCCATCGGCATTTATGTATAATACAAGCATTCTTTCACCGGACTCTATCCATCTGCCGATTAAATAGAATATTGATGCCGGAGACGATATAATCATCTGCTCCAGGCCATGCTCCGACATTTTTCTTATCACATTATTTAATCTTTCCGTCTTCATATTAACATCTCCTCAAACCGGGTTTATATGCTCCAAGGCTTAAATCAAACAAAACTTTTGTATCTATATTATAAAATATTTTAATTACTTTTAAAAGATTTTATTTGAAAGGTTTTATTGACATTTGTATATAATTGTCATATAATATTATTGCAGGGTGTTGTATAACAGTTTATATTTTACATACTGGGCTACAACAGTTTATAAGGAGGCATTCCTTATAAGTATACCCGGTTAATATCGATAAACTCTCCTCTTTCAATAAATAAATTCATTGTAAATACCCGGAAAAGCCTCAGGAGTTATCTCCTGGGGTTTTTCTGTTTTTGGTTTAATCTGTAAATATACTATTTGGATTAAATCCTCTCACTTTACACCTGATACGCTGATCCTTACTTCAAAAATTCCAGCATAATTATAAAATTATATCCATCATACGTCATCAAAACTTTCTATAGATAAGTTATGAAAACTGCCCTAAGCTTTTCACAAAAACCATGAAAATCCGGCAATTGTGTACCCTGTGCCGATGCTGATGACCACTGTGTTTAACAGAGTTTCATAAGCAGAAAAAATTTTTCCGGGTTTTTTGAAAAAATCATTGAAACGCTTCAATATTTATGTTATAAATAATTGACGTTATAATTATACATAGTCCGTATAATTATAGTATAATATGGCAATAAACCTTTTCCAGCATATAATGCTGTGGGAGGGTTTTTATACTTTGTAACTAATATAGAGGGAAACAACTTCAACTAATAACTTATGCAAGCTCAAAAAGCGCTAAAGTTTCGCTATTTTGAGGCATGCATAAGTTAAGTTTACGTAATGTTTCCCTACAATTAAGACACAAAAAGGAGTTGATACAGGTTGACACACTCAATGGTAAAATTGAATCATGTTGTTAAAGTGTTCGATGATGTTGATCATGATCAGAACCATGCCGCCGTTAATGACATTTCTCTTGAAGTAAGAGAAGGGGAATTTCTTACCATATTGGGTCCCAGCGGATGTGGTAAGACTACAACTCTGCGGATGATTGCAGGGTTTGAAAAATGTACAAGCGGGAAAGTATATATTGACGAGGAAGATGTATCATCAAAAGCCCCCTATGAGAGAAAAGTAAACACAGTTTTTCAGAACTATGCACTTTTCCCCCATATGAATGTTTTTGACAATATTGCATTCGGTCTGGCTTTAAAGAAGGTTTCCACGAAGGAAATCGAAGAAAAAGTATCTCAAATGTTAAAAGTAGTACAGCTGGAAGGAATGGAAAAGCGAATGCCTGATCAACTGAGCGGTGGTCAGAAACAACGTGTTGCAATAGCCAGAGCAATAATAAATAACCCCAAGGTATTGCTTCTGGACGAACCATTGGGCGCACTGGACCAAAAGCTGAGGAAGCAGATGCAGGTAGAACTCAAGCATTTGCAGCAGCAGCTCGGTATCACCTTTGTATTTGTAACTCATGACCAGGAGGAAGCGCTGACTATGTCAAACAGAATCTGTGTTATGAACAATGGAAAGATAGAACAGTTCGGTACTCCTGATGAAATATATGAAAGGCCGGCTACCAGATTCGTTGCTGACTTTATTGGAGAGACAAACCTCTTCGAGGGCCAGGTTAAAGGCCAGGTTGACGGAAAGTTAAGTGTCTCTGTAAATGATGGACAGGAAGTCCTTATGAAGGGCATTGGCCTCAAGGCCGATGACAATATCTGCTTTGCTGTAAGGCCGGAGAGATTGAAACTTAAGACTGCGCCGGACAGCAGCGACTCCTTTGTAAGGGCAAAATACAAGGAAAGAATATATATAGGTTCCACTATAAGAACCGTGGTAACTTTGAAAAACGGAAAAGAGATATGTGTAAGCGAGCCTGCCGGGGATTTGTTTAATGTTTCGAAGGTTGAGGGTGAATTGTTTGTCACCTGGGATCCAACCAATGCGGTGGTGATTTCAGCATGAGAAATACGGAACTGATAAATATAGAACCCCCTCCTTCGGCGGAGCATAAATTTAATTTTCGAGGCAGATTCACGGGACTTGCAGCCACGCTTGGGCCTGTTGTCCTGTGGATGCTTGCATTTTTCATAGTCCCAATATTTATGATCGTAGTATATAGTTTCTGTACCAGAGATGATGTGGGAAAAATCAGCTACACTTTTACCCTGGGTAACTTCAGCAGGTTTTTTGACCCCATGTATTTGAAGATACTCTGGGACTCCCTGGTGATTTCCCTTGCTACAACTGTACTCTGCCTGCTTTTCGGCTATCCCTTTGCATACTTTGTTGCGCGTTCGCGGAAGAAGTACAGGACCATACTTTTGATGCTCATAATATTACCCTTCTGGACAAACTCCTTGATCAGGACCTATGCCTGGATAATACTGCTGAGGACAGAAGGTATAATAAACACTTATATGATGAATCTTCATCTTATAAAGGAACCTCTGCATATGCTCTACAATCAGGGTGCCGTTTTGCTTGGAATGGTATATACCATGTTTCCTTTCATGGTGCTGCCCCTTTATTCCACCATCGAAAAACTGGACTTTTCGCTGCTGGAGGCCGCCTCGGACCTTGGAGCCAGACGCAAAGATACTTTCGTGAGAGTTACCCTGCCTCTGACAAAGTCAGGAATACTTTCAGGCTGCCTTCTTGTGTTTGTCCCCACACTGGGGCTGTTCTTCATACCGGACCTGATGGGCGGAAGCAAGATAACCCTTGTGAGCAACCTTATCAAGAACCAGTTCCTGGCCTCAAGAAACTGGCCCTTTGGAGCTGCCATATCCATTATAATAATGCTCATAATGTTCCTAATCATGAGGTTATTTACGAAGCTCGGCGGTTCCAGGGACAAGATGGAGGTGATGTAGCAGATGAAGAAGAATTCCAAACTTAATGTAACTTATAATTTTATAATATATTTGTTTTTATATATGCCAATATTGATCCTTATACTTTTTTCCTTCAACGAGTCCAAGCTCAATGCCACCTGGACGGGCTTCAGCCTGAAATGGTATAAAAATCTCCTTACAGACTATACCATACTGCAGGCCTTGAGAAATACACTTCTTATAGCTGTAACAAGTACTCTCATCTCTGTTATGATCGGTACCCTTACTGCTGTAGGAATGTACAGGTATAAGTTCAAAGGGAAAGGACTTCTGGATGCAGTACTCTTTGTTCCCATAGTAATACCGGAAATTGTTATGGGTATTGCAATGCTGTCCTTCTTCTCCATGATGCAGGATGTAATTCACTTCCAGATGGGCCTTGTAACTTTAATCATTGCCCACGTAACCTTCAGCGTATCCTACGTTGTTGTCGTTGTGCGGTCAAGGCTGCAGGGCTTTGATAAAAATTTAGAGGAAGCAGCCATGGACCTGGGAGCCACCCCTCTTCAGACCTTTACAAAAGTAACTCTGCCGGTGATAATGCCCGGTATAGTTTCCGGAGGGCTTTTGGCCTTTACCCTGTCACTGGATGATGTCATAATAAGCTTCTTTGTTGCGGGACCAGGGAGCACAACTCTGCCATTGAAGGTTTTCTCCATGGTAAAATTCGGTGTAACCCCCGAGATAAATGCCCTGTCTACAATAATGCTGATATTTACCGTTATAGTTGTTGTGTTGATGGAGCTCCTTAACAGGGCTTCTGCAAACAGGAAGAGGCTTATGAGATTCGCCAGCCTGTTCCTTGTACTGATAATCGTCGGTTCCTCCAGCGTCTTTGCTATCGTGAACAAGAACAAAGGCCCAAGAGAAGTACTGAACGTATTCAACTGGTCAGAATATCTGCCTCAGTCCGTCATTGACAAATTTGAGGCCAAATATAATATAAAAGTCAATTACTCAACCTTCTCCTCCAATGAGGAAATGCTGGCAAAGCTTCAAGCTGGCGGAAACGACTATGACCTTGTAGTGGCAAGCGATTACATGGTTGAGACTCTTAAGAAGCAAGATATACTGCAGCCTCTGGATTTGGACAGCATACCGAATTTGAATTATCTGGACCCGAACACTCTGAACCAGGCCTTTGATCCCGGCAACCAGTACAGCGTACCATATATGTGGGGCGACGCTGCCATTGCTGTTGATACTACCAAAGTCAAGGTGGACATCAAAGGCTACAAGGACCTTTGGAATCCTGCACTTAAAGGCTCCATAGTTGTTCTGGATGACCAAAGGGCAATGATAGGAATGGCCTTGAAGAAACTAGGTTATTCCATAAACGAAACTGATCCAAAAGCACTGGAACAGGCCAAGGAGGAGCTTATAAAGCTTCAGCCCAATATAAAGGCCTATGACAGTGATAGCCCGAAGACCCTTCTGATAAATGGGGAAGCAACGGTCGGCTTTGTATGGGGTGCCGAAATATCTCTGGCAAAGAGAGAAAACAAGAATATCAAAGTAGTGATACCGGAAGAAGGACTCTTCCTGCAGCAGGATAATTTCGTAATCCCAAAGACCGCCGGCAATGTAAAGGCTGCAGAACTCTTCATGGATTTTGTCATGGAGCCTGATATAGCCAATGAAATTTCACAAGCCTTCCCATATGCCAGCCCGAATAAAGGCGCCTGGGACCTTATGGATAAAGAGATATTGAATGACATAGCGGTATATCCGCCATCCGATGCCGTTAAGAAAGGCGAGCACCTTAAGGATATAGGCCCTGCAATTGAGAGCTTTGACAAGATATGGTCAGAAATTAAACAGTAATATAGCTGCGGAAATTTATTTCTTAATTTTTCGACTGAGAAAAGATCGGTGAAGATTCGATATTTTCTCAGTCGAATACTAAATGTTTAAATTTCCGCATCTGTATTTAAGAGGATGCCTCATTTAAATTATGAGACATCCTCTTTATACTAGTGCGTCGATACAAGCCTTAACCCGATTATTCCTGCTATTATGAGGGTGATACATAAAATTCTCATCACATCTACCGGTTCTTTGAATAGTATGACGCCCAAAATCACCGTTCCTACGGTACCGATTCCCGTCCATATGGCATAAGCCGTCCCCAAAGGCAGTTCTTTGAGTGCCAGAGACAAGAAATAAAAGCTTGCAATCATTCCGATGACAGTAATTACGCTGGGAACAAGCTTTGAGAACCCTTCGGAATATTTTAAGCCTACTGCCCACCAGACCTCGCACAAACCTGCCACAAATAACAATATCCAATGCATTTCTTTTCACTCCTTGAAGATACTTTTGCAAAACACTGAGAGAAACACAGCTTTTATTATAATCGAACCAGCTAAATTCTGCAAATAAGCGGTTTTTAATGCATAAACCGGTTTTTTATAATATAATGTAATTAATCCAGTATAAGGAAAATGTGTTATGTCAGTTATCAGCAAATTTTATATATGCGAAAGGGCGGAACCCTAGATGGAAAAGCAAATTGAAGCCAAGCAGAATAAAAAAGTACTTATACTTGCCATAATCCTGATTCTGAGCATATCTGGGTTACTTACCGGGGGCTATCTGTACTTCAATCAAATTATAAAGGTTGAGGATATCAACTTAGAAATAAGACAAGCTCAAAAAGTAGAATTACCAAAGACTATCCCTGTGATACTAAGGAGTAAAGCAGTAAAACAGGAAGAAGTGGAGTGGGAGCATAGTAATATAGATGAATCCTTTACAGGGAGAGCAAATATAAAAGGAACTGTCAGGGGGTTCAGCAAATCAGTTACAGCCCATATTAATGTTTATCCCTATATTACAAAAATAGGTGAAGAAGGCCAGAAGATAATTCAGGGTGAAGAAATAGTCCTTCCAGAGAAGGTATCCGCGGTTTTAAGCAATCTTGATATACGGCGCTTAAAAGTAGAATGGGACAGTTCCAGCTATGACGTAAATACACCTGGAAAGTATTCCATTGAAGGTAAGGTATCTACAGTGGACGATGTTAGCCCGATTATCATAGATAAAGACATTAAGGCTGTTTATAACCTCGAAGTTATTTCAAAAGAGGAATTTGTAAATGGCATTTTCGTTAAGAACCAGTACTCAAACACCCCTGAATTCAATACATCAATGGAAGCTGTTGAAGCATTACCGGTAAAGGTATTGACGAAACTCTCTGCAAGTCATGTTAGAATAGACTTTGTCGACAGGATAAAAAGTCCTTTGGATGGGAGCGGCCTCCATGCGGCAGGTGAGGTAATGTTTGAAAAAGGGGAAATTCAAATTGTATATGCCAAGGAAAGAGACCTCCCTAAAACACTATGGGATGAATATCATGATTATGTCACTACTCTGCATGAAATCGGGCATGTGTATGATGCTTATACACTATCATCGGACAAGCCATTCTCTGATTCAACGGATTTTAAAGATGCCTATGACAAAGAAAAATCAAACATATTTAACAGCAGCTTTTCCTCCAGCAAGGCTTACAGAGAATATTACCTGAATCAGTGGGATGAATACTTTGCAGAATGCTTTGCATATTATTTTAAGGATGAGAAAACGAGTGCAATGTTAAAAGAAAAGGCACCGCTTACATACCAGTGTATTGACAAGTCAATCAACGATAATTAATCCTTAAAGGAATTCAAAATATTTTTCCCCCGTAAAACAACACGCTATCTTAACGCGCTGCTCTTACGGGGGATACTTTATCA
>JAUZPH010000141.1 GCA_030706065.1 Bacillota bacterium
ATATCCAGCATGGGGCTTTTAAGGAGATAAGCTTACAAAAGGCCTGTATCCTGATGGATACGGGCCCTATGTCACTATATCTCCCTTGTTTCTTTTTTTGAAACAGCTTCGTATATACACAGCTGTCAGCGCTACCAGCCCTCCGGAGGTATCTATAAGCACATCCCTGAAGGCAGGGCCTCTTCCCGGTATGAAGCTCTGATGGAACTCATCCGTACATGCATATAAAAATACACCCAGCAATGAAAATACCAAAGCCTTAGGCCAGGTGAACCTGTCTCTTAGCACATTCAGAAACAACATATACAATATGAAGTACTCCGTAAAATGTGCACCCTTCCTTACGGCAAAGTTTGCAAGGCTTCCAAAGACACTGTTAAGATCAAGTCCCAATAAATTGAATATGTAAATGACGAATTTACTGTTCTCATCGGATACATTTCCGGGCATTTGTGAAAAAACAAATATGATAATCATCCATAGTATAAGTGCCAGCAGCTTAACTCTCTTTTTGTTCATATCTTTTTCCTTTCCAAAGGTACTTGATTTCATACATCTATTTTAACTATATAAGCTGATGTAGACAAGACTATTATACGTATGCCTCTCTTATAATATTATAAGTTTTTCTGATCATTCCGGTTTCACTGTGAAAAACTGTACAAAAGTCATATTACCTATGTCACAGTAAAACATTACCTGTTTCACTTATAGGATTTTTTACAGCTGATATAATTAAAGTATAAAGTTTATAAAAGGATGTGTTATTTATGAAAGATGCAAAGCTGCACAGGCTAGTGTTTACCTTACTTAGAGTATTTGGTGTGTTGTGGATATTGGGAGAGTACTTTGGTTCTGCACTATTGTTTGGAAAAAACGTGACGGTTATCGGTCATGCTTATATTCCTTCACCTGTCTCACTGATCGTTCTTATAGTATCCATAACGGTTTACCTTGTAATCATCAGAGTTATAGCAAAAGCTACAGCCCCCAAAACAAATTAACTACCGACATAAAAAAGAAATTGCAGCCGCAATTTCTTTTTTAATTCCCCTCTATGACATTTATCTTGTCGGTTTTCCTTATCATTCTTCCGGCAGGCAGCAGGCTGATAATGAATACTGAGGCGGGCAGTATTGCCGTTACCAGGATGCATTTTATGTTGAATAAATCTATTGTCATTCCAACCGGATCCATGTATACAAGCTTTATGACAAAGCCAACCACCACAGCAAGCAGTATTCCGACCGAAAGTGAAGCCGCCGACATATATAATATTTCTGCTGAGATCCTCTTAAGCATATCCTTCTTCCTGTATCCCACTGCAAGAAGAATTCCAAATTCCCTTTTTCTCTGTAGAAAATGAAGATAGGTGGTATTGCCGACGGTAATACACAGTACCAGAATGACAAGTGCTTCAATGAAGATTGACCCGGCATACACAATCTGCATATTGTTATCGAACATGCTCTCTATATAATTTAAAGTAATCATACCCATCTTTTCATAACCTATGCCCTTCAGGAAACTGTTCAACTGCCTTATCGTTCCGGGCTTTGCCTGCACCATCCAGCAGCTGTATTTATCACTTTTGCTGCTGTCCACTGCAACAAAGCTGAGCTGGCTCGGGCCGTCAAATGTACCGGATATTTTAAATTTTCCACTGAGCTGTTCCTGATCACTGACCTCCCGGCCGACATACTGACCTGGCTTCAGCCCTTTGTTTGCAGCTATCTTCCAATGCATGAATATCTCATCCTCACTGGAAGGCATATTACCTTCCTTAAGTTTGAGCCCCATTTTGTCAAAAAAGTCTGTAAAGTCTTCCTTGCTCATGAATAGTACCATGGTTGATGATTGAGATCCCATAAATGCTATATTTGTCTCAGAGTAGCCTACCTTGATCAGCCTTTCCACATTTTCATTCTGCCTAATCTCTTCAAGTACACCGCTGTCAATGCCTGTATCTTCCTCAGGATAAAGAATGGAAAAATAGCTAAGTGTATCCGGTTGGCCAGCCTCTGCAGTTTGTATGACTGAATCGCCGATTATATACATGAAGTACAGCAGGAAGACTCCGATGCTTAAGGAAATAACCACCGGTACTACCTTCCGTTTGTTGTTGATATAAAAATTCCAGGAGGATAACGGCTTCATGTTACACACCACCTTTTATCTTTCCATCCCAGATGTTTAATATTGTGTCCGCTCCCTCGAGGATGGTCGGATCATGGGTCACGATGATCAAGGTTGAGTTCCTGCAGTATTCCTTGAGGAATTTCATTGCCTCTCCCGTACTACCGCGGTCCAGGGACGCCGTCAGTTCATCTCCAAAGACAACCTTTGGGTCATTAATAAGCGCCCGTGCCAGTGCCACCCTCTGGCTCTGGCCGCCGGACAGCTGTGAAGGTTTCTTATCCGCAAGTCCCTTAAGCCCCAGCCCTTCCAGCAGGTACACCGCCTTATCTATACTGGCCTGACTTATATTGTTGGTTACTGAAAGGACATTATGAAGAACACTCATATATTCTATGAGAAAATGCCTCTGAAAAACGAAGCCGAAGTCCTTTTTCCTTATCCTGCTCTTCTCATCCTCATCCAGATTCTTATATTCCCTGCCATTATAAATAACGCTGCCGGTGGCAGCCTCCTTAAGCCCTGCCAGGAGATAAAGCAGTGAGCTTTTACCGCTGCCGGAAGGGCCCAATATCCCTATGAATTTGTTCTGTTCTATAGAGATATTTATATCTCTTACCGCATAGGTATGAACCGGTTTATCCTGATCATATATCAAGCTTGCATTTTTACATTCAAATAACATGCGATTTTCCCCCCTGACTTATTCATTTCTCTGAATTATTGAAATGGCATCTATCTTTGCAAGCATTCTGGATACAGGAATGATGTTGAAGACACTCATAAAAATTGGAATGATGATGGTCTGTACGAAGGCCTGAAGGTTTATTACCTCAAAGGGCAGCCCTTTTCTATCAAACAGCAATGTCTTCAGCAGTATCCCTGCGCCAAGCGCCATTATAATTCCGATGGCATATCCTAAACTCTGCATGACAAACATCTCCACAAAGGCCCGTTTCACAATCTGCCTTCTGCTGTAGCCCACTGCATGCAGTACGCCAAATTCTCTTCTTCTCTGAAAGAAATGGACATAACTCAGGTTCACTATGGCCAGAATCATGACAACAACAACAATTACCAGGAGAATATTGATTACAACCTGCATCTGCATATTATCCGAGGACTGCCTCTGCTTCAGCTGCCTGTATGTCATTACACTTGTATTCTGGCTTTTTATATTATTTATGAGAAAGTCGTTCTCTTCATATACTTTATCTTTTTTATGGAATACCAGTACCATGCTTTTAGGCTCTCTATTAATACCGTTATAAGGTATAAAGCCCATAAGGCTGTCTCCCTGAAGTATTCCCGTGAGTTTGTAAGAACCGTTCAGGGTTTCACCCTTTTTATAGCTTTTGCCTACAATATCCCCTACCTTGTAGGACTTGCTTTTGGCTATCCTTTCGGGAAGAGCTATCTCATCCTCTTTCCCCGGAAATCCACCCTCTTTAAACTTTAATCCCATTGTGTCTATCATGAACTTCATATCCTCCTCCGACACCTTGTAAATCGGCATCATTGCGTCTCCGCCTATAGGCATATTGAAGTTGGTGAACTCCCTGCTGCACTGCACAATCCTTTCCGTATCCTCAAAGGACATTATCTTCTCTATAACAGCACTGTCAAGTTTCTCACTGCTTTTCTGAGAATATACATATGAAAAATACTTTTCATTGCCGTTAGTCAAGTCGTCTGACATAAAGGTTGCCTGAACATATATGCTCAGAACATATGTGAAAAATATGCAAAGTGAGGTACAGACTATAACGGGTATTGTCCTCTTCTTGTTTCCTCTGTAATAATTGAAGGGGCTTAAGGGCCTCGTCTGCACTGATTTCTCCCCCTTTATACTGGATTTTTGTTTCTAAATTTATAGTACTATTGCCTTGTCCCATAAAATAGATAACCACAGTCACCAATTTACATGACTGCGGTAAGGGAATCAGCCTTCCATCATGCCTTTTAAAATTGTAACGGCCTTAACTCTCTCACTAGCCCCAATCTTCTCATAAATCTGACTGACATAATTTTTAACTGTACCATAGCTTATATGAAGCACAGAGGCTATCTGCTTGTTCGTATATCCTTCAATGAGCAGCTTTATTATATCCCTCTCCAGGCGGGAAAAATGTATTTCACCTTCGAAGCTTGCTCTGATTTTCCTGTCCCCATTGCCCAGGCTGCTTGACAGCTTATCCGCAACACTTACCGGCATAATGACATTGCCCTTGAAGGCATATTTTATCGCCTCCACGAGCTTTGTCCCCTCTATATCCTTCAATATATATCCACTGGCCTTATTCTTGAGGCTTTCCCTTATATATTCTTCATCGTTAAAGGTTGTCAATATAAGTACAACAATATCGGGGTACTTTTCCTTCAGCAGCCTTGTACATTCTATACCGTTCATACCCTCCATTCTCACATCCATAAGGACTACATCCACCTCGGCAGCATCAACCAGCTTCAAAGCCTCCGCCCCATTGGCAGCGGTTCCTACAACCTCGATGTCTTCCTGGTAATCCAAAATAGTTTTTAACCCGTCCCTCATCAGTGTCTGGTCATCCACTATCAAAACCCTAATCCTATCCATATTAAGCACCTGCCCATTCCCTATAAATTTAGCGGTATACTCACTTCTAAGGCAAACCCTTCAGCCTCTTCCGACTCCATATTTATATTTCCTTTGACTTCAGCAACTCTCTCCTCCATGGCTCTCAAGCCAAAGCCTTTCACAACGCAGCTGCAGCCTTTCCCGTTGTCCTGAAGAACTAATTTGATATTATTTTCGCTTTTATATATTTTTAAGACAAATATGGTACTTTGCCCATGTTTTATTCCGTTTGTGAGTCCCTCCTGCAGTACCCGGTAGATTGTGTTCAGGATTTCCTGACGTACAGAAGCTTCTACAGGCTCAAGTTCATATTTGATTGTTACTCCGGCATGCCTTTGAGTATCCTCTATCAGTGCCGCTACAGCCTTGAAAAAGTCACCGGTTCCCTGCCAGGCTAATGCCCTTACCGAAGTTCTAACATCTTCAAGGCATTCCTTTACCTGTTTTTGTGCCATAATAAATTTATTAAGTGCCTCCTCCTTCTGCTTAGGATATACAGTCTTACCTGCCTCCATTTCTACAATAGCAGTGGTAAGCCTATGCCCGATGGTGTCATGAATCTCCCGTGCCATTCTGTTCCTTTCCTTTACTGCCGCCATTTCCTCCAGATCCTTGTTGGCCTGAAGCAGCTTTTCATAGGTCTGCTGCTGTTCGAGGGTCTTAAGCCTCAATTCCCCTGAAACCCGGGTAAGTTCTGAATTCTGCTGTATTACATACCTCAGCAAGATTGCCCCGATGTATGCTACTGCGAATCCAAGGATATCATAGAGGCTTTTTAATGTAGTACTCCATGAAGGCTCACCCGAATGCACAATGAATAATTCAATAACATGTGCAATGTAACTTACGAAAGCTGCTATAAGACCAATTCCCCGTCCCCTATTTATTACTACCATTAATATAGTACAGTAGAAGAAAACAACATAGCTTCCCCCCTTATCCGATAGACCGATCAGGCAAACCAAAAGGAGTTCTACTGCAAGTACAAGGTCATTTTTTACCTTGTCCTTTCTGTCAACAGCAACATAACCCACTGTAAAAAGCAGAAAAAATGAAGCGGATAACAGCAATATCATCCACGGACTGTTTATATTATTGAATACTGCAAATATCAGCGCCGCTCCCAGTATTCCATATACACTGTATATGAAAAAATCCTCAATATTTTTATCCATCAATATCTTCTCCCGTTCATCCGATTACTTATATATTCAATAAAACTTCCGAATTTCCTCCATAAGTGGCTCAGCTTGGTTGTTTTAAATAACTGCTCACTGTATAATTATTTAAATACATATTTTGTAATTAATCGTGAACCGAACCGGTTCTTCCGATAGTCTAACAAGTGTAAATACAAAAGAATATTAATTTTTGTAAACCGGTTTATAAAAATCCTGATGGAAAAGGGGGAGGAATAATCAGGTGGAACTTACAAATATACGGGTTGTTGACAGCATTTCACAGAGCAGTATCGAAAATGCCATGAAGGGTGACAAGACGGCTTTTTCTAATTTACTTAGGGAGAACTATAATACTATATACCGTATATCTTATTCGATATTGAAGAACGATGCCGACGTTGAGGACGCTCTTCAGGAAGCTACCTTAAGGGCATATAAGGGTATCTGTAAATTAAAATACTCTTCCTTTTTCAAAACCTGGCTCATCAAAATCGTCATCAATGAAAGCTACAATGTCTTAAAGAAGACAAAAAAACACCTGGAGGTTATGAGTCTGGAGGATGCAAATCCTTCAACAGAGGACCGTTATGAAAATGTAGACGTCAAAGGTGCCATAATGCAGTTGGAAAAGGACCTGAGGCTTGTTATTGTTCTTTTCTATTACGAGGATATGCCTGTAAAGGCTATTGCAGAAATCCTAAGCATCCCTGAAGGTACAGTTAAGTCGAGATTATCAAGGGCCAGAACTAAACTCCAGGAAGAATTGAATGTAAAGGAGGAATAGATTATGTCCGATATATTGCGGGAATTAATAGATAAAGATGACTTTGTGATGCCGGAGAAGATAGCTTCCGGATTGGATAAGCTTACAGCCGAATTAAAGCCAAGAAAGTCTTCTACTAAAGCAGGAAGGATTTTTGCCAGAAAACATCTTGCTGCTGCAGTACTAGCTTTCATTATACTTGTCGGTTCAATGGCAGGAGCCTACTCATTGGGGTATAACATCCCGATAGCTGACCGGTTTCTCAGCATTTTTAATAATGGTCAGGGTACAAGTCATTTTAATCCGAATAAAGCGCCGATGCTTGATATATTTACTGGTCTCTATAATAGTGACCCTGATTTGAAGAAATATGTAGTCAGCCAGAATCAGGCTGTAACAAACAGCGGTATTACAATATCTGTAGACGGCGCCATATTTGATGATAGCTCATTAACGATAATAATGACCCTAAAAGGTGAGGATTTGAAGAATAAATTGAGCGATGAAAATTTTTTGCAATCCAGTGGAACTATAGAGCATATGAAGTCCTTTGACTTCGATAGCATTTTCGCCGGAAAGTTCATTGATGCAAATACATGCAATTTTATCCTGTCAGCCAATGTTACCGATGCTTTTCCGGATAAGGTTAAAATGGATTTAAAAGTTATGCTTAGATATAGAAATGGTATGACAGCTGACGGCAGTTGGGATTTCCAATTGAATATGGATAAGTCTAAAACAGCACTGGCAAGTAAAACTCTTACTCCGAATATTGAGGTAGATATTCCTGGTGGTAAGGCAAAGATAACCAGAATTTCCTTTACTCCCACCAAGGTTCTCATGATTGTAAAGCCTGCTGACACAACAGATATTCCGGATATGAAAAACTCTTTAGATGTAGGCTTTCAGTTGTTTGATGAAAATGGCAAGGAACTTCCTCTGATCTTTAAAAACTTTTCCAGTATGCCTCCCGCATCTATAGGCATACTGGAATATGCCAGGGTTGAAAATATCCCCTCATCTGTAACTGTAGTACCTTTTACAGGTTCTGCACTTTCTGATGGCGAGCAAAAATTGATGTCCATTCCTCTTGACGACTCTCAGGATAAAACACTGAAGCGCTCTTGTGGTTCATCATTTACAATAGACCAGGTAGTCCGGGATTCAAACAGCATTAAAGTAACCTTTACTGCAGAGCTTATTCCACCGGACTATGAGCTTGAGCCTACAATAACAAACTTAAAAGGAGACATTATCGATGTTGTAAACTTTGAAAATTTTAAACGGGAGGGAAATAAAATTCATAGGACTTATATTTTTCCTGCACCGCCTAAAGGGGACAGTTACTACATCACACCTGGTGATTCGCTCACATATCAGGTACACCAGGACGAGAGTGTTACTATACCATTAATCAAATAATCTTATACGCTAAATGCCTGGTGGACTTTACACCGGGCATTTTTCTACTTCAACCAATGCAAAATCTGCAGGGACCATTTTTCAATATTAAGTGAATATATAAGCGCAGCCCAGAATAACGCTATGTTTAAAAATAGTAGTAGGTGGATTTTTATGGACAACCATTTGATTTTGAATCAGACATTTTAGGTTGTCCCAATTATCACCTACCACAGCTTGGGAACATAGCAATAGTTTTAGCTGTAAAGATATTTCGCTTTTCCACACTACTACCATAGGCTTCCATAGACAAGTTTTATTTTGCTTCTGAAAACTAAT
>JAUZPH010000142.1 GCA_030706065.1 Bacillota bacterium
AATAGTAAACATGACGTATCCAACTGAAAAGGCAAGTAGTGGCGATAAAATCAGCGCTTCAATTATTGAAACAAAGCCTTTAAAGTTTAATGCGGCTGTACCTGCAGCTGCAATGCCCGCACCGGCAATTGATCCTATGAGTGCATGGGATGAACTGCTTGGTATGCCAAGGTACCATGTAATAAGATTCCATGCTATTGCAGAAATAAGTCCAGCCATTATCACAACGGCTCCATTCTGCAGTACATTCGGGTTAATAATATCTTTTGTAATGTTTTTCGCAACCGCGGTAAAGATTACTGCCCCAAGGAAATTCATCACTGCAGCTAGCATAATAGCACGTCTTGGAGTCAGTGCCTTTGTGGATACAGCTGTTGCGATGGCATTCGCAGTGTCATGAAAGCCGTTAATAAAGTCGAAGCACAGCGCGAGAACAATAGTTAAACCGACAATAATATATGATGTATCCATCTTAGCTCTCCTTACGCATTCTTCATTACTACTGTCTCCAGTACTTTACTGACCCTCTTGCACTCATCGGTAGTATTTTCCAATAGCTCATAGATTTCCTTGTACTGAATAAGTCTGATTAGGTCCTTCTGCTTTTGGAAAAGCTCCCTAATTGCCGTTCTTTCAAGAGCATCGCACTTTTCCTCATATTCCTTTATTTTTACTGAATGCTGTCTGATCTCAGTTAGTTTCTTCTGTGAAAGCAGCTCTATAGCACTATGTATTTCAACTATGCATTTGTTTACGAGATCACCAAAGCCTGCCATATAACTATCTATCTCACATATATTATACATATAGAAGTGGGCTGAGCACTGTTCAATTCCATCAAGTATTTCATCCATATGAACAGCAAGATCCAAAACATCTTCACGCTCGATGGGTGTAATAAAGGTATTATTTAATTCCTTTATTATCTCCGCTACAAAGACATCGCCCTTGTGCTCATATTCCTTCATCTTCTTCTGGAATTCCTCAAGGTCATTTTCACCCTTGATTTTAAAACCTTGAAAATACTGGCCTCCTTCCTTCAAATTGGAGGATATGTCCAAAAGCATTAAAAACAGTTTGTCCTTTTTTCGTGTGTTACCTTTCATCATTGTACCTCCCCTGGCCCCATTCAATAAAATGAGAAATTTATATAATTCGTATATTTGATATTTTTCTGCAAATCCTTGAATATTCATAATTACCTAAGTAATAAATATCCAGCAAGGAAATTATAAAACTTCCCGTATAACAGGCCATAAATATTCTATCACTAATTGTCAAACATTTAAATAAAAATTATTAAAATATTATTTAAACCAACATAACTCCATCAGTATGAATTATTGTTTATAAAAATGTATAGTACTATTAAATAATCCCGCAAGAGTTTTCTCTTAACTTGGAATTTTACCTGTCGGTCTATATCCAGATGGACAGTGCAAAACACTCTCCCAGGAAATTATTGTTCATTTGATTCCTAAAATCTGTATTGATACCCCCTTACACAATATGGTAGTTCACTTGTCTTTAACTTGCTTTGTTAACATTTTATCACACAAGTATTATTATAACATATTTCCCTATATAAAGTAACAGGTTCTTGTTTTTCTAAAAAACATGTCACATTTTGAAGATCAAAGAACCATGAAGCTCTAAAGGATTCATGGTTCTTTGATGCAATTTTATTGATTTTTTCTTGAACTCTACTGCTTTCTACTTTAGGTAACCGATAACTATATTCAGTTACTGCACCCTTATGACATAGGTTTTTGCAGTAATATCATTCCAACCCTGTTTGTTCTTATTCCAGGCAATCCAAAAATACCCAACACCCAGTAGTGCTACACCAACCATCCATGTCCAATAGCGAATAAAGGAGTCCTTGTATGTAAATCTTGATCCATTCATCTTTACGAGCTTTGTTTTCATAAGCATCTTTCCAGGTGTTTGTCCACCAAATACCCAAAACAGAGTGTAGTAATTATAGTCAAGTAACTCGTAAAAGAGAATAATAAATAAAAGTGAATGAGTTATCTCTTCATTAATGACCCATTTGATAAATTGAATTAAGATAAATGTAGCTGATACAAGAATAATTTCATCTATGGTCAGCGCCGTTACCCTCAATATAAAGCCTGCCTTCTTTTCCTCCATGACTTTTCTCCTCATAATTACTTTTATATTTATTAAGCTTCAAGGAATAGTGATACATGAGATTGAGCGGAAGCGTCCAATATAAGCCGGTTTTAGACCTTGAAATTCTTTTCCCAATACTTCTGAGAGAATAAAACCGCTTGTTGGCCCATCGAAAACCTTCTATAAGTTCTTCCCGGCTCATATTTTTCGGAGTAAACACCACATCCGTCCTTGCATTGTATCTGTCCCAATCATAGGTCAGGATTCTGCCCTCAGCCTCCAGCCTTCTGAAAAGATCAGTACCGGGATAAGGTGTAAGAATATTAAAGGTGGCATTTTGAACTCCGGCTACTTCAAGAAAATCCAAAGTTTCTTTAAATATGCCTTTTTTATCCTCATCAAAGCCAAAGACTATGCCAGCTTGTACAGCTATACCGTAGGAATGGATCTTTTCAATAATCTTATAGTAATCCTCTACTTTATTAAAGGACTTGTTGGCATTGTTAAGGCTGTTTTGTGATATGGATTCCAAGCCTAAAAACAACTGCTTGCAGCCGCTCTTGGCAGCAAGTTCTAGAAATTCGTCATCTCTGCCGGCCTTTATACTGGCCTGGCTGCTCCACCATTTCTTATATGGAGTTATTGCTCTGAAAAGCTCCTTTGAATACTCGAGGTCAGAGGAAATATTATCATCCCAGAATATCACTACCTTGCCCTTGAAGGAGCCGTATTCTCTTGCAGCTTCTTCCACCGGCCTCTTTCTCAGCTTGTTCTTATACATCACTGAAATGGCACAAAACTCACATTTATTAGGACACCCTCTGGTGGCAAACATTATTCCTCCTGAGTGGTCCTTTCTGTGAAACAAGTCTTTTCGAGACATTGGAATGCCTGAAAGCTCTGGAGGAATTGTACATTCATACCTGCTCCGGTGCTCCTTTTTTTCAAAATCCCTTATAAATTGGGGCCAGGTGTACTCTGCTTCTCCAACGAAAATGACATCGGCGTATTGCTGAGCCTCTTCCGGCATCAGGGTAACATGCGGCCCGCCCATTGCCACGGTGATTCCTTTTTCTCTGAACCTTGAAGCAATATAATAGGCATGCTTCGCACTGGGAGTATGAAAGGTTATTGCAACAAGGTCATATACCCTTGATAAATCAATTTCTTCAGCTTCTTCATCCACGTGCTCAATCTCCCAATTTGAAGGTGTGAGTGCTGCAAGATATGGCATGGTACACTGCTGAAAGCCGATAACCCTTGACTTTCTCACAACTTTTATTTCTTTTGAAGATGCAGTTATAAGCAGTAATCGCATAGCTTCACCTAAACTTCCCCTTAAATTCTTTTTTAAATCTTCATTGTAGCAAAATGTATCTATATTTTACCACATCTACAAATTATATAAAACAGGAAGATATCTTCTTAACAATATGAGAAGATATCTTCCTGCGAAAAATTTTCACTTTCACTTATTTAATTCTTTAACCATGGGAAAAAGTCTCTACAGGCTCCAGTTCATACAATTGGGAATGGAGGTCCTGTCCCTTTCCAGGTATCCCGCAGGCGTCAGCCCTGCAGTGCTTGCAGTGTCTGAATACCTCCAGATGCTTTCCTGCAGAGGCTCTGCATTTTTCCAGCAGCGCACAACTTGGCACCTGCAGGTGCGCCATCTCGTGCTGAGGTATTAAAGGAATGATGTTCAATATCGAAGCGCCAGCCTCTTTAGTTAGTTTGGCCACCTCTTCAATATTACCATCATTTATCCCCGGAACCAAAACAGTGTTTATCTTTACCATTATCCCTAAATCAGATAGCTTCTTTATTCCTCTCAGCTGTGCGGCTATCAGTATTTCCGCCGCAGCCTCGCCTTCGTAATAATTTCCTTCATATATTATATATGAGCAGATATCTTTTTGAATCTTTGGATCCACTGCATTTACCGTTACAGTAACTGTCTTGACTCCTGCTGCTGCTATCCTCTCTGCCTTTTTCTCAAGCAGAAGCCCGTTGGTACTTAAACAGTTAATGAGCTGCGGATATTTTCTGTTAATAAGCTGGAAGGCTTCCAGTGCATGATCTGTGGCAAGAGTATCACCAGGCCCAGCTATTCCTACAACCTTTATTTCAGGACATAATTTCAGCGCTTTTTCAACAGTGGCTATTGTTTCTTCCGGCTTTAATATGAGAGAACTCACCCCAGGCCTGACTTCATGTTTGTTAAAACCTCTTTTACAGAACCTGCATTGAATATTACACTGCGGACTTACCGGTAAATGAATTCTTCCGTATTTGAAATGTGCATCCGGGCTGAAGCAGGGATGTTGTTTTACTAAATGTTCAAATCCCGCCATGGCTTGATCCCTCCTTTTACATCTCCATGTTAGTTACTTATAGCTTTCAAGAATACTTCCATATATATCTTCAGCCAGCCTGAGGCCTCCGCTGTAGCCCACGTAGCTTCTGTCCAGCACCAGCCGGTGCATCACCGGCAGTGAAATATTGAGGCCAAAGCCGCTAATTTCTTTAATTATATCTCTGTCCCAGGAGCTTCCTAAAATAAGCGGTGTATGATTCTTATGATCATACTTTCTGAGCCTTTCATGAATCTTACCGGCATCAATTTCAAAGACCACTTCAGCCGAATTGTATTGTGACAGCTTTTTGAATTCCTCCCCTATTGATTGTTGATATTCCTCAGGAGTATCATCGGTTATATACTGTTCTCCGGGCAGAATTCCAAGCTCATTTGATAAAAACTTGCTGACCCCCAGCGCATAATAGGAATCAGTAATATTAAAAAATCTGCCTGCCAGGTCATAGCGGAATTCTATAAAGAAGTCTGCCGATCTGCTTATATAATAGTAGAATTTCCTTTCTTCACTCTCGATAAAGGCTTCTACCTTTTCCTTCTCCAATCCGGCGAATTCGCCTACTGCTCTCAGAAATTTACCTGTTTCCTTGGCGCCTATGGGTAGTGTGGGATAATGAAGATAAGGTGTGCCGTATTGGCTCTTTAAAAGCTCGGCGGTTTTTACTCCCACCCATGGCGAAAGCACCAAATTGAATTCTGCATCAGGAATACTTCTCCATTCCTCCACCCCACCAGACTCCGGGCCGTAAAGTATATTCACCGTAAGCCCAATTCCCTCCAGCAGATGTTTTATTTCCGAGAGATTGCCGGCCCAGAACACATCCTGATAAGGCACTACGGACCATACATTGACCAGTCCTTTCCGGACCCTTGGCTCCCTTGCACCGACAAACTGATTTATTATAGCCTCATTAACCAATTCATGTCCCTTAAAATTACTCCCCTTGAAACCGCCGGTTTCTGCAAAGACGATGGGAACCCCTTGTTCCTGATATTCACTTACAATCTGTCCTGCATCATCCCCAACAATATCTGCTGTACAGCCTGTTAATACAACAAACAAATCGCCCTTCAAAACCTTCAAGGTTCCATCAATCACTTCCTTCAGACGGTCTTCTCCTCCAAAAACCACCTCTTTTTCTGTGGCATTGGTACATGGAACGGAGCTTCCTCCTGCATAGCCTGAGCCCTGATAACCTGCCTCAAAGCTCAACCCTCTAAAAAGCTTCACACCGCAGCCGGGACCTGAATGAAGTATGGGAATAGCCCTGTTTATAGCAACTACCGACTGAAGTGCCCCCAGGGTACAATAATGCCGCGGCTGTTCCACCAATCTACTCATCTCCTTCACCCCCTAAAAATGCATAAGGATTCTGCTGCAGCCACCAATCGGTATAGGGCAGCTCTGAATGAGCGGCGATATTCTCAAAAAACTCCCTGGTGGAAAGAACATCCAGTATCTTGTGTCCATAGTTTATCAATCCCTGATATCCAAGTCCAAAATGTTCGTCCCCCATTAAAAAGGTAGGAATACCCAACTTCGCTCCCCACACAGACATTCCTCCGTGCCTGGCTACAAAGATATCCGGTTTTAATCGGTTCAATATATTTACCAGCTCAAAGGCCTGCTTATTGCAGACATTAAAATTATTGATATCCCCGTAGGTTTTAACAGCATGCTTTAAGCTGTCACTTCTTTCATCCCTGTTGTCATAGCAGGGGTCATGATGGAATATTGCTGCGCCTACAATTTCAAGTCCGAGCTCCTGCAGAAGGGATAGCAGGCTGTGGCCATGAGCTGCACCGGCAGTCACATAAGCCCGCTTCCCCCTCAATTTACCTCGTAACTCTTCAAGTTCCGGCGCAATTCTCTCTCTCTCAGATGTTATTAATTCTTCAACCTCTTTTTCCCTACCTGTCACTCTTCCCAGTTCCCTTAGCCAGATGTCGGTACCTTCCAGGCCATAGGGTGTCGGTGCCTTTACCTCCGGGACTCCATATTCCTGCTCCAGCCCTGCCGCCAGATAGGTTCCCAAGGTTGGACAGATTTGAACGGTGGCCGCCGCTTCGGAAATCTTCTCCAACTGTTCAACTGTTGAGAAGGGCACTATATAATTAGGCTTTAAGCCAAGTCTCCCGAAAAGCGGCGTAAATACATCCTCTCCCCAGAAGTTGATTACATTTATGACATCCTTTTTCTTTTCCACCGGAGGCTTTACTACTTTTCTCAGCAGGGCATGATAGGCTGCATCAAAGCCTGTGGTCCAAATTTTTGATTTGAAGCCTTCGCAGGCTACAAGTACAACCGGAATACCAAGCTCTTCCTGAGCTGCGTCTGTAATCCCGGAAACGTCGTCTCCGATTATCCCTGATGCACAGGAAGTTGTTACAAAAATGGCTTTCGGATTAAATCTGACATAAGCTTCTCTTATAGCTTCCTCAAGCTTTGCGCCTCCACCATAGATCATGTCCTTTTCTTCTAAATTGGTACTTAGTAATTTTGCATTTCCCAGGTGTAACCCCCTCTTCCTCTGTCCTACCCTGTTGGTAAAGTTAAAATCCGAAAAATCTGCCGAGCAGCCTAATGGTGCATGATTTATAACCACCGCATCCTGTATCATTACTACCTGGCACAGTGCATTCCCCGAACTGCAGCCAAGGCATTGGCTGAAGGAACGGCTTCTGTCACATAAGCCTCCGCTTCCTGATCTGCCGCACAACCCTTTTGCTGTTCCGCCATAGCCTGTTATTGAACCTAACCTTATTTCCCTTATCTCGACCTCCGGAGTTCTAATGTTTATGCTCAATAGTATTCACCACCTAAAATTCAAATTTTCAATTCAGAAGCTATTATCTTTCCAAGAACTTCATTAATTAAGCCGGGGGCTTCGTAGGCCCTTATGCCCTTTGCCTGCAGAGCAGCCAGAGCCCCATATCCTATCTGTGTAACGAAAACAGCCCTGCAGTCTGAAAGGGTCTCTACGGACCTGTTCAATGCTTTTTCAGAATGTTCAAAGCCCTCACAGGCAGGTTTATTGTCCCTGAGTTCAACGAACTCTGCACTGCTGCCTTCTATCTCAAAAATTATAAACTTCTTTGCCCGGCCAAAATGTTGGTTTACTACCTTCCCGTCACTGCTGGCAAAAGCTATTCTATAAGACATGTTCCCACCCCCTTATAATTAAGGCTCCTTTAGAATGCCGGGACAACAGCGACTCCATATTTGTCCTGTATAAACTTTCTTACATCTTCTGAATTCAAGGCCTGCACCAATTTCTTGATTTCATCTTTGTTTTCATCGCCTTTTCTTACCACTATAACGTTGGCATATGGTGAATTTGCATCTTCTCTGAATAATGCAGTCTTTGGATCTATCTTTGCTTCAAGTATTATATTTGTGTTGATAACTGCGCCATCCAGATCCGGAAGAGATCTTGGAAGCTGTGCAGCATCCGCTTCTACAAACTTCAGATTCTTTGGGTTTTCCGCAATATCCTTGGGTGTTGCGCTATAATTTGCTATACCATCCTTCAGCTTTATTAGCCCCTTTGATTGAAGAAGGACAAGAGCTCTGTATTCATTGGAAGGATTATTTGGTATTCCGATCTTGGCACCATCCTTTATATCATCAATGGATTTCAGTTTCTGAGAATAGAAGCCGATGGGTTCTACATGTACTTTTCCGGCAACTACAAAGTTATAACCCTTTTCCTTTGAAACTGATTCAAGGTACGGTAAATGCTGAAAGTAATTGGCATCAATCTGCTTTTCATCCAGAGCCGGATTTAACTGGCCTTCGTCATCCAGAGTAACAACCTCAAGGTTTATTCCTTCT
>JAUZPH010000143.1 GCA_030706065.1 Bacillota bacterium
TAGCCGAGAGCTCCTACAATAAATATTCCTCCGGGAAAACTAATGTGACCTCGGGCAGTGTAAGATTGTCCGGAGATGAGATAAATCTGCCAAAGGTGACAGGGGACACAATTGTGCTACAGGGTGAAAACAGTAGAGTTAAGCTGAAGCTGTTGGAACCGGAAAAGCTGCCTATGCTATCTACAGGCACGTACAAACAGGATAAATTCGTATTGATTTTAAACGATGAGGATTTCAACAGGCTGGGAACCTCAATGCCAAAATCAATGTCAGGCATCCTTCACAGATATTATTTTGAGGATTGGAGAGCTACAAAAGATTTATATAATAAACTGACAAACCTTTCTGCTGCCAGCAGAGTCAGCCTGGAAAACAGCAGCTTTACTCAGTCTTTAGGTTTAGCCGGTAAATACAACGAATACCTGATGATGAAAAAGCTCTATTCCATATTCATATTTATATTCATGTTCTTGTCCCTGCTGTTCTATGTGGCTGCAGTATTGATGCTGCTGCTCAGACAGTTTGAAGCCCTGGATAGGACCAGGAGGAAGTATCTCCAGCTGAGAAAAATCGGGATAACAAGAAAAGAATTCGGGAAAGCCGTCCTCGGTGAGACAAGAATATTATTTATAACACCGGTGGCCTTTGGAGTGGTTCTTGGATATTCTCTCATGCTGATAGCGGAGTCCATGGTTGGCGGGGCAGACCTGGTGAAGGAATTCATGAGCAAGGCCGTGGTGCTGACAGTAGTATACATTGTGTTTCAAGTCATTGCCTGTGAACTCTCAGGCAGGAGATTTCTAAACAGGATTATTGAAGAGTGATTACAAATGATACGGAAATTTAAACCCTTTCTATTCGCTTAACGTAAAAACCATAGCATTCTTCAAAGGCAGGTTTGCCAAAGAAGAGCTATGGTTTTTCTGTTACTTTATTATATTTTGGACTCTGCCAATTTTTCCGTCACTCAATCTTACTTTTATTCCTCTGGGATGATATGAGGAATTTGTAAGTATATCTTTTACGGTTCCCCGTGTCAATTTTCCTGTGCGCTGATCTTCTTTCAATACAATATCTACAAGTCTTCCTGCATAAATATCTTCTCTTCTAGTACCGTCCATATATCGACATTACTCCTTTGTGTTCAATGTTATAATACTACAACGCAAACTATATAAAGATGTGTGAATTTGATAATTTTAATGTCACACATCTTTAGTATTAAATTTCCATAATAACAGGTAGTATCAGAGGTTTTCTCCGTGTTTTGGCATACAAAAACGTACCCAGGTCATTTCGGATAGTTGTCTTTATTACTGACCACCCTGTAACATTATTATTAAGGCATCCATCCAGGGAAACTTTTACTATATCTCTGGCCTCTCTCAGTAATTGCTCCGACTCCTTGATATATACAAAGCCTCTTGAAACGATATCCGGGCCCGCTATGACACTGGAGGATTGCTTGTCAATAGTCACTACTATGGTTATTATGCCGTCTTGAGCCAGATGTTTCCTGTCTCTTAAAACTATATTGCCGACATCTCCTACACCCAAACCGTCCACCATAATTCTTCCTGCAGCTACCTTGCCGGCGGTTTGTGCCTTTTTAGAGGTAATTTCAAAGACGTCACCTATATCCAGCATAAATATACTTGATCTATCCATGCCCAATTTCTCAGCAATTAACGCATGCTGTTTCAAATGTCTGTATTCTCCGTGAACAGGAATAAAGTATTTGGGTTTTAAAAGTGTGTGTATCAATTTCAATTCTTCCTGACAGGCATGACCGGAAACATGTATCTCTTCTATGGACTTGTATAGTACATCCGCGCCTCTTCTATACAAATCATTAATTACATTTGAAATAAATTTTTCATTTCCCGGAATAGGTGAAGCAGATATTACAAAAAGATCTCCCTGCTCAACCCTGATTTTTCTGTGAGTATCCGAAGCAATCCTTGAAAGGGCCGACATTGGCTCTCCCTGGCTTCCGGTGGTAATTAAGGTAATCTTGTCATTAGGATATTTATTAATAACATCAACTTCAAGTAACATATCTTTTGGTATATCCAAATACCCCAGTTCCATTGCAACCTGCGATATTCTTTCCATACTTCTTCCGCTGAAGGCAATCTTTCTGCCGGCCCTGATAGAGGAGTTTGCAATCTGCTGAATTCTGTGTATGTTTGAAGCAAAGGTAGCAACAATAACTCTGCCTTTTGCCCCGTCAAAAATATGGTTCAGCTTCTCACCGACAGTTCTTTCCGACATGGTATAGCCCGGCCGTTCAGCATTTGTACTGTCAGCCATAAGCAGCAGTACTCCCTGTTTACCAAGCTTTGAATACCTCTCCAGATCAATCATTTTACCATCAATAGGCGTATAGTCAATCTTGAAATCTCCGCTGTGAACGATGACGCCCAGTGGAGTATGAATGGCCAGCGAGCAGGAATCCGCGATACTGTGATTTGTACGTATAAATTCCACAGAAATTTTTTCTAGTTTTATAATATCTCCCGACTTCACAACATTTAATGTACAGTCAGACAATATGTTATGCTCCCCCAGCTTATATTCCACCAGGCCTATAGTCAATTTTGTACCATACACCGGAACATTCAACTGCTTTAAAATGTAAGGAAGCCCTCCGATATGATCCTCATGCCCATGGGTTATAAAAATTCCTTTTACTTTCTCACTATTGTTAATCAAATAGGTTATATCCGGTATTACCACATCCACGCCGTACATTTCAATATCAGGAAATGCCATCCCGCCATCTATTACAATAATTTCATCCCCGTACTCAACGGCTGTAATATTCTTTCCGATTTCCCCAAGGCCGCCCAAGGGAATAACCTTTATCCTGCTTTTACTTTTCAATAAATCCACTCCTTAATTTTTTTAGTTTTTCTCAGCTTTTGATTTACTCTCTTTATTTTTAATCTTTTGAAAATTTATTAAACTATATCTATATTATTTAAAATCTATACAGATAATTTTTGTTCCGAAATCCCAATTATTTACTTACGCTCTCAATTAATTATATACAATTGCTAATAAAACATCAAGCTTGAAAAGAATGGATGGGATTTACGGCATTTGGTATCCTTTCTTATATAAAAAGGCTTTGTTCAAATATAGAGACATAAAAAGCCCGTAGCAAACCGGGCTTTTTGAATTTTTGTGGTTTCTAAAGAAACCATAAAAGTCTCATATTGCGCCGAGCAAAATATCCAAGCTTTATGGATTTATGCGGAAGTAGAATGTAATAGGCTTTTGGGTTCTACTCAGCAGGGAAAACGGATTCTCTGTCGTGTCGGAATGCGGCAAAGGCTGCAGAATTGACTTATATCTTCCTGAAGTGTATTCCATATTTTGGGAATTTGTTTCTTACTTTTGGCACCCCTGTCTGATACAATGTTAAAGAATTAATTTACAGAAAATGGTAATAAAGGGGGGACTTATGCATAGTACAATGAATTTAAAACCTTCAGTCATAAGGCCTTGGCTGAAGTATTACAACAAGGAAGACATAACAGAAGAAGTACCGAAATGCACGTTATATGACTATCTTTTCCAAAACAACAAAGACCATCCAGACGATATTGCATTGAATTACTTCGACACTAATTTAACTTACGGTGAAATTTTCCGTAACATCCAGAAAACTGCCATGGCTTATCTGGCCCTTGGCGTTAAGTGCGGAGATATCGTCACAATCTGCTCTATCACGACTCCGGAAGTTGTGTACTCATTCTACGCAATGGATTTGATTGGTGCTGTTCCCAATATGGTAGATCCTCGTACAAGCATTGAAGGTATACGGGAGTACATTGAGGAGGCCAAATCAAAATACGTCTGCGTACTGAATATGGCATACCCCAAAATACGGGATGCCGTTGCAGGAACAGACGTAGACAGGATTGTCGTATTATCTCCTGTCGACTCGCTGAGTCACGTAAAGCGGGCTGCTTTCCACTTAACAAACAGGTATAAAAATGAGTATTCATCCAACTGCCTCAAATGGGAACAGTTTCTTGACAATGGTGCAGGCATGAAGTTGGAACCCGTACCGTACAGTCATGAGCATTGCTGCGCCATAGTACATACCGGGGGAACCACCGGTTCGCCAAAGGGAGTCATGCTTAGTGATGATGCTTTTAACGCAATTGCCTTCCAGTATGAAAAATCCGCCATTACACTTAAACGACAGCAGAAGTTTTTGAATGTTATGCCTCCGTTTATCGCCTATGGCTTTGCCTGCGGTATTCATATGCCGCTGTCTCTAGGCATGACATCCATCATAATCCCAAATCTGGACGTGAAAGAGCTGGCAGCTTTGATTTTGAAATATAAGCCTGCGCATATGTGCGGTGTACCGGAACATTATCAGGTACTGGCAAAGGATAAAAAATTGAAGCATGCGGATATTTCATATCTCATGAACACCGGCTCAGGGTGAGATGCGATTCCCATCGGTGCCGAAAACGAGGTTAACCAGTTTCTGAAGTCCCATGGCAGCAAGTACGCACTTTCCAAGGGCTATGGAATGACCGAGGTTTGCTCTTCTGCTTCGTCATGTATGGGTGATATCAATAAGCCGGGCAGCGTTGGTATCCCACTTGTGAAAAATATTATTTCCGCCTTTGAGCCCGGAACAGACAAGGAATTGAATATTGGCGAAAAAGGCGAGATTTGTATTACAGGTCCCACTATTATGCTTGGCTATTATGGCAAGCCGGAGGAAACCTCAAATGTACTACGCAAGCATTCTGACGGTAGGGTTTGGGTGCATACCGGTGACATTGGCTATATTGATGAGGACGGCTTTGTGTTTGTTGATGGCAGAATAAAACGCATGATCATAAGACATGACGGCTTCAAAGTATTCCCGAGTATGATTGAAAATGTCATCAGCACACATCCGACGGTGGAAACCTGTTCAGTTGTCGCCTCTCCTGACAAAAATAACCCACAGGGCAATCTTCCGTATGTACATATTGTTCTAAAAGATGATGTACATGAAAGGCATGGACAAATTAAAGCCGAAATCATCAAACTATGCCAGAATAAGTTGCCGGAATATACCCAGCCGGTTGGATATAAGTTCTGTGAGTCACTCTATTACACTCCTATCGGCAAGGTGGATTACCGCAGACTGGAAATGGAATCGGTTTGATTTCGGCAGGACTATGATTAACAAGGAGAGATTAAAAATGAAGAAACGAAATATTTCATTGATACTGGTGATATGCCTTTTGGTTTGTATATTTCCAACCATAGCTTTTGCCAGCGATTCATCGGCAGACACGGCAAAAAAGTCATATTATGAAAATTATACCGCTATCGGTGACAGCATTTGCGCCGGCTTTTCTCAGGCTGACTATGATTATAATAACGGCTTTGATATGACGGAAAATATTACAAATTCACCGGAGTTCTGTTACGCCAGACTGGTTGGCAAAAGACTAGACAGTGCTGTCTATAATCTTGAAAAACTCGCCTGCGATACAGGAGAACTGCTTGACATTCTGACAGATGAGAATAACGAATATTATTCTGTATACCGCAATTACATTAAGAAAAGTGATTTGATCACACTTGGTATTGGAAGCAATGATTTGGCTATGTCAACCATGCATTCGATTCTGAATTGTATCGGCGGAGACATTGCTGATATGAGTACTCAGGAAGTTATGTCACTGTTGGAACCGCTGCTGACCGGCGATATGGACGGAATGGTACGCAGTATTGAGGTGCTGAAGGGCATAAAGCTCACCCAGGAACAGCTTCAGGCAATTCAAGGAGTTCTCTCCGATGAGTCTTTAAGCGTGACCCTGGAGAAAGCGTATGAGACCTACTGCGGAAACTTCCCGAAAGTCGTAAAGAAGATCCGGGAAATCAATCCAAAGGCTGAGTTTGCTGTTCTTAATTATTATAACCCTTACAAAGACGTGAATTTCAACTGGGGTGACATAAGTTTTAATACCGGCAAGGTAATTCAGGTACCCACCGACAAGATGAATAAATTCGCGCTGAACTATTGCCAGGATAAGGGCTATCTGTATGTGGACGTTTCCGATACTCTAACAAATGGCGCTGATCCCCATCCTTCAATAGTTGGACATGCCCAGATTGCTGGACATATCCTTGATGCACTGTTGAATACTATTACAGCGGCTGCACAAACCGGCGGAACTATAACACCAGCCGGTGAAAATATAGTTAAATCCGGGGAATCCCTGACTTTCACCATTGCTGCCGCCAGCGGATATGAGATAAGCGATGTGTTGGTGGATGGCAGGAGTGCAGGCGCTGTGAATACATATACCTTTACTGATGTAAAGGGGAATCATTCCATCACTGCAAGCTTCCGTAGAGTTGAAGGAACGATGCATTATAAGACCTACAGCGCGCTGGGAGACAGTATTACCGCCGGCTTCGGGCTTCCTGACTACAAAGGGGACTTTTCCAATCCTGAGGACTGCTATGTTGCAGTTGCAGCGAAGGACCTCGGTACAGACAATAACTATAATCTCGCTTTGAGTGCATATGCAACAAAAGACCTGCTGGATATTCTACAAGACCCGTCAAATAAGTATTATGCACGTTTTAGAAGCAGCCTTCAGGATTCAGACCTCATTTCAGTTGACATTGGCAGCAATGACCTGACGATGACATTGCTCGATATGGTGCTTGAATGCCTGGGCATGGACTTGGATAACATGACCGTTGAAGAGAGGTATACACTTATCTTGTCTTTGCTGAATGGAGCAAAGCCTGATTCTCTCCCGGAAAATCCTGAGGATTATTTTGGACAAAATATAACCGAGGATCAGAAAACAGCAATACTGGAGGCGCTTATGACTGAGAATATTGACGCAAGGTTTACAGAGGCCTATGAAAAGTTCACAAAAAACTGGGAAGAGATTATAACAGCTATTCGGGAAATAAATCCTGATGCAGACCTTGCTGCTATAGGCTATTATAACTCCAATCCGGATTTGAATTTCGAATATAATGGTGCAACATATTATATTGGACAAGTTAACCAGAAGTATATCGATAAGATGAACAGCTATATTTCCGAGAAATCTGCGTCAGCCGGCAAATATGTTTATGTTGATACCACAGGAGTAGAACTGAATTGCTTCGACCCCCATCCTTCAAAAGCCGGCCATGCAGAAATTGCTGCCAGGCTCGTGAATGCCTTACTCAATATTCACAAGAGAGTAACATCAGTAAGTTTAAATAAAACTACTGATTCCTTGACTGTTGGGGAGACAGATACGTTGACAGCAACGGTAAATCCATCCGATGCAGAGAATAAGGCTGTTGTGTGGTCAAGCAGTAATGCTTCAGTGGCGGCTGTAGATTCCACCGGAAAAGTAACGGCTGTAGCTGCAGGAACTGCAGATATAACAGTAACTACAGTGGATGGGAATAAGACCGCTGTATGTAACGTAACTGTGACTGTTCCGGTAATAAATGTAACATCAGTAAGCATAAATAAAACTACGGATACCTTGATAGTTGGCGACACAGATACTTTGACAGCAACGGTAAATCCATCCGATGCAAGCAATAAGGCTATTGTGTGGTCAAGCAGTAATACTACAGTGGCAGCGGTAGATTCTACCGGAAAAGTAACGGTTGTAGCTGCAGGAGCTGCGATAATAACAGTAACTACAGTGGATGGGAATAAGACCGCTGTATGCAGCGTAACTGTAGTAAAAGCTAATGCTTCAGTTTTACCACAGACCGGATCTGCAGTTGATACTGATACTCTGACTTTATCAGGATTAATAACGCTTCTTGCGGGAATAGCAATAATAAGGTTCAGGAAAAAGGAAATTTAATTTCAAATTAAAGCTCCCACTTCAATAGTGGGAGCTTTTTAACGCTATTTCTTTATTGCTTAAACTTAAACCGATAGTAATATCAAAGTATAAAAGGTGCCGGAAATCCATTAAATGAAAATAACAACCTGGAATAACTCTCTCCAGGTTGTTATTTTTAAAAGTTAAAATGCTTTGCTTTTTTGATTTTGCACTTTCTTCCTGTGAATTTCATAGCTGTATGGTGCAGGGTTCTTCTGCCCTACAGGAGCAGCATACCAGACTATCATATAGACATTTCCTTTTTTGAAGAGATTCCTCAGTTCAACGGAATCGGTAAAGGTCATATTTATTGGCCTGAGAGTTAATACATTGTATGAAACACCTGGAGTCTTTCCACCCGTCTGTATTTCATTTACGAAAGTGACATTATAATCAATATATTGACGCATTAGCTTTTCCAGATCAACTGCGTTTTTGAGGGTACTACAATCA
>JAUZPH010000144.1 GCA_030706065.1 Bacillota bacterium
AGAAGCTGCCGAAGAAGTTATCAATGAAGTCTTCTCCCCTTTTTCTCAAACCATTATTTCTTCTGAAAGGAACCATTTCAAACATAATTAATACCTCCTTATTTAAATGTTTTAATTATCTTTGATTTCATAATACTATGTAGGTCAAAGAAAGTCAAAGGTAAATACTTTGAAAATTTAAATATAACATGGAGATATATTAAGAATGGCCTTCATAATTTAGAATAATCAATTTTTTTAATGATATTCATCCGATTTTCTCTCATTTTGAGCATCTTGACTATAGTGGGAAAAAAGTGCAAAATAAGATAAGGGAGAACTATTATCCGTAAGTCACCTTTAATAGTTATAAGGGATCATGATGGATAATAATATGATATATGGTGACAAAAGTTACATACAGAACCGCTGCTGAGAGTATAAAATTTCCTTAAAGTATAGTGAGGCCTGAGTTTTAGGATATAACAAAAGGGGCACACTAAATTTGATTTGGCAGTTACATAAAAGGAATAATAGATGAAAGAATACAAATTAAGGAAGGGAGGTGGATGGCATGCAGAGTAGATTGGAACTGCCATCATTGATGGTTATATTCGGAGGAACTGGGGATTTGACGCACAGGAAACTGATGCCCTCACTGTACAATCTTTTTTATCAAAATTTACTTCCTGACAGCTTTGCTATTGTATCCGTCGGAAGAAGGGATTTCAATGATGAGGAATACAGAAACCAGGTAAGGGAATCGGTAGAGAGATATACAAGATTCAAGGTGGAAGAAGCTGTCTGGGAGAAGATGAGGGAGAAGATATACTATATAAGGTTTAATTTTGATGATGACAGCGGATATGATAGTTTAAAGGCCATGCTGGAAAATCTGGATAAGCGGTATAATACCCTTGGCAACAGATTGTACTATCTTGCGGTTTCACCGGAATATTTTGAAGTTATAGTGAATAAGCTAGACAGGCATGCTATGGCACTGAACGAAAGCAGCATAAGGAGAATAGTAATAGAAAAGCCCTTCGGAAAGGACCTTGAGTCTGCAGAGTATCTCAATGAGAGAATTACGAGGGTTTTTAAAGAGGAGAATACCTACAGAATAGACCATTATCTCGGGAAAGAGATGATACAAAATATAATGGTGATGAGATTTGCCAATTCCGTCTTCGAGCATCTCTGGAATAACAAATATATAGATAATATACAGATTTCATCCACGGAAACCGTCGGAGTGGAGAACAGGGGAGGCTATTATGAAACCTCAGGCGCGTTGAAGGACATGATACAGAACCACATGCTTCAGCTGCTGGCACTTACAGCTATGGAACCTCCCATCAATCTTGACACCGAGAGCATAAGAGATGAAAAGGTGAAGGTATTAAGATCGCTTCAGCCTGTTACCGGGGAATTTGTCAAAGAGAATATGGTAAGAGGACAGTATGGGAGAGGAGAAATCGGAATCCACCAGGTAAACGCCTATAGGGAAGACGAGAGGGTTTCACCGGAATCCGATGTGGAGACCTTTGTGGCAATGAAGCTTTATATAGAAAACTACCGTTGGGCCGGAGTTCCCTTCTACATAAGAAGCGGAAAGAGGATGGCCAATAAGACTACGGAGATAGTCATTCAGTTTAAATCACTGCCGAAGATACTGTATACAAAGGATGAGGATCTTCTGCCCAACCTCCTTGTTATCAAGGTTCAGCCAAAGGAAGGAGTAATGTTTCAGTTCAACACAAAGAGGCCCGGTACCGGAAATGATATAATACCGGTGCAGATGGACTTCTGCCAAAACTGTATGGCGGAAAACAACTCCCCGGAGGCCTATGAAAGGCTTATACATGATTTTATAAAAGGGGACACAACCCTCTTTACAAGATGGGATGAAGTGGATTTTTCCTGGAGGTATGTGGAGGAAATTCTCCGTATATGGAGGGAGGAAGAAACGGATTTGAGAAGCTATCCCTCAGGAAGCTGGGGCCCGGAAGAAGCCCACAGGCTTTTGGAGAAAGAAGGACGAAAGTGGTGGCTTGTATAGAATAATCCCTTGTACAATTAACTTGAAAGCAATAAAATAAATTTGTGGAGCGGGCTGCGGAAGAATTGCTGCAGCCTGCATTTATAAACTAAATTTTGTTTCGGAGGAATACTATGAAAATTCATGACATAAGTATGATGATTCACAAGGATATGCCGGTTTACAATAATATTGAAGACAAGAGGCCAAGGGTAGAGGTGGTTTCCACCTATGAAACCGGTTCCCATTACGAGAGCAGAATAAGATTGGACATACATACCGGCACCCATCTGGATGCTCCACTGCATATGGTGGAGGGCGGAGACACCATAGAAAACATAGACCTGTACAAATGCATTACCCAATGTACAGTTTTTGACCTGACCTCCGTAGACCTCCAGATAACAAAGGCGGACCTTGAAGGCCTTGACATCAAGGAAGGTCAGTTTGTAATCTTTAAGACAAAAACCTCCTTCCTCACGGAATTTGATTTTAACTTTGTATTCCTTGAAAAGTCCGCGGCTGAGTACCTCAGGGATAAGAAGATTAAAGGCGTGGGCATGGATGCACTTGGAGTGGAGAGAAGCCAGCCGGGGCACGAAACCCACAAGGCACTGCTTGGAAGCGGCATAATCGTTCTTGAAGGACTGGCCCTTAAGGATATACAGCCAGGTGAATACACCTTGATCGCACTGCCGCTCAAAATTCAGGGTGCAGAGGGAGCTCCTGCAAGAGCCGTGCTTATAGAGCAGTAGATTCTGTAAAAGGCAGGCAGGGTAGTTTGTCCTAATAAATTGTCTTTATGAAAGAAGGTTTATTAAGCCTTCTTTTTGTTTTGCCATCTTTTTCAAGGTACAAAAACTAATATGCGATATCAGCTCTAATAAGTCCGGAGAGGAGATCAATATGGGTACGTACCGAAGCTCAGGGTTTATGCAAGTCTTTGATGGGCAGGATCCAAAGTTATGGATAGAAAGGACAGGCTCAGCAGCTTTGTGGGAGTTAATGAAGAAAAAGTTTCTTTTGTAAAAAAGGAGAAACAAAATATTGCCATACGACAAATTACATCTCACATCGACATATATATTAATATATAGTATTAATGATATAGTAATCTGCCAGGTGGAATAGGCAGACTATTTGAAATTGACAAGCATTTAAGGCCTGCTGTTGAATAATAAGCAATATAGTAGGATTTGGATTTTATTTTTATTGGCAGACAGGAAAAACGGTATTTGATAGTAATTTGCGTTGGAGGTAAAAATATATGAATTTACTGACTGTTGTGGTTCCTTGTTATAACGAGCAGGAGGCTATGCCGATATTTTACAATGAAATAATTAAAGTATCAGATAAGATGAAAGATCTTGTGGATTTTGAGATTATTTTTGTTGACGATGGCTCAAAGGATGGTACCATACGGGTAGCCAGGCATATGAACTCCATTGACAGCAGGGTTAAATACATATCCTTCTCAAGAAATTTCGGAAAAGAAGCAGCCATGTACGCCGGCCTCGAAAAGGCACATGGAGACTATGTTGCTATTATGGATGTAGATTTGCAGGATCCGCCTGAACTGCTGCTTGACATGTATCAATATATTACGAATGAAGGGTATGACTGTGTTGCTACGAGGAGAATTACCCGAAAAGGCGAGCCGCCTATACGTTCTTTCTTCTCAAGGCGTTTTTATTCATTAATCAATAGAATTTCCAAGACGGAAATTGTAGATGGGGCAAGAGATTACAGGCTGATGACTAGGCAAATGGCCCAGTCAATTTTAAGCCTCAAGGAGTACAACCGCTTTTCCAAGGGCATATTCAGCTGGGTGGGATTCAATACCAAGTGGCTTGAATATGAAAACGTAAAACGTGTTGCCGGCGAAACCAAGTGGTCCTTCTGGAAGCTGCTCCTGTATTCCCTTGACGGCATTGTTGCATTCTCCACCACACCCCTGGCCATTGCTTCGCTTATGGGGATCCTCCTGTGTGTCATAGCCTTTATCTTCATTTGCATTATTGTGTCCAAGACTCTTATCTGGGGAGATCCTGTGGCTGGATATCCGTCGATGATTTGTGCTATTATCTTTATTGGGGGAATTCAGCTTTTCTGTATGGGCATATTAGGTCAATACGTATCTAAAACATACCTCGAGACAAAGAACAGGCCAATTTATATCCTCAAGGAGGAGGATAAATCGTGGAATCCGTAGGAAGCAGTATAGTGAAATTCTATAAATGGGAGTGATTTCCCTTTGTGCTTCTGGCATTAGGAATGTTAATTGCAGTAAGTATATCCAAGATTGGTCCCGCTGCCAATATAAGAGGAGTAAACTGGATAATTACAGGCGTTCTGTTTATGTATCCCTTGGCTGATATGAGTAGTGCAGGATGGATTGTAACAACCATAAACTACTTATGGCCTCTTGCCGTTGGTTTGTTCTCCATGTTGCCGATAAAGAAGATTCTGTTTGGAGAAAAAATAGGATGGTATGAATACATATTTTGTAATCGCCAAGATTCAAACTTCTTTAAAAGAACATGGGACTGTACCGGTGGTAGATATAGTGCTTGCATTGATTTTCTTTGCAATTCTAATCTCTCTGTATCTGATATTTGAAAATAAGAGATATTCCATCCTGGCTGTATTTATAATTTTACTGGGCCTTGGTTCACGTATGGTAATGGGATTTTCACCAACAATCTGGGCGTCAAATACAAGAACTTTCATATTTATGTACTTTGCCTTCATAACCTGTGCGGTAATTTTATATAAAGTGATTCTTGATTCAAAAGAGTCAAAATACATTGCATACAGCTCAGATGCAATTGGCCTTATTGCAGTTTTATCATTTTTAAATCTGGTGGTATAGATAAAAACATACCGAACATAATGTTCAAAGAAAAAGGTGAGAATTATTAAACAATCATTTGAGAAAAATCGGTTGGGTATATTATTAATGGTCGCATCTTCAATATGCGCCTGTGTCGGCCAACTCCTTTGGAAGTTGTCGGCACAACAGGGGCTTTTAACATTGCTGACTGGTTTTGTTTTTTATGGTATAGGAGCACTGGTTATGCTGGTGGCCTATAAGTTTGGCAGTCTTTCGGTACTGCAGCCTATAATAAGTTTAAATTACGTACTCAGTATTATTCTGGCGGCTACTATTCTAAATGAGCCAGTAACCCTGGCGAAGGCCATTGGTGTCCTGGTGATTATAGCAGGCGTTGTATTAATTGGGGGTGGCGAAAATTAAGGTATTCTTGTTTTTGCTTATTATTTTCATGACCGCCCTGGGTGCCTTTGCAGGGTTGTTTTTAAAAAAAGCATCTTCAAATCTGGAATTCATGAAGCTGATCCGGAATTTGAACTTATATCTTGGAGGAATGCTTTATCTGATGGCGGCACTGGTTAATATCTATGTTCTAAAATATCTGGATTATTCCATTGTCCTGCCGCTGACATCCATAACTTATATTTGGACGATGCTCATTGCCCATTTCATCCTTCATGAAAAGATCAACCGCAGAAAGATCCTGGGTGTAGGATGCATCTTATTGGGAACCATTATTATTGCCATTTAAGGCAAGGTATTCAGAATGAATAATATAAAACCAATGGGAAAAGGCTCAACAGGCATTGAGCTTTTTTCTCCTGTTTAAGAGATATATCGAAAAACTCTTCCTAAAATATGCAGACTGCTTAAAATTTTTATAAAGATGCTTGAAAACAGCGTATTTGATGACTATAATAATATTACATGCTTCCGTAGCGCAGCTGGTAGCGCAACTGATTCGTAATCAGTAGGTCAGGGGTTCGATTCCCCTCGGGAGCTCTCTTAAAGGCCCTGCAAACAGTGGGTTTGCAGGGCCTTTAATATTTTGTGAGGTTGGGCTTTATGTGTGAAATGGGTTTATACTACACATGTAATTTTCTTTTCTTTTCCGTATACATATCCTCATCAGCAGCTTTAATATGATACTCCAAGCTCTGGTACTCACCGGGTAAAACATAAGTATAACCTATACTTACGGATATTTTAAAAGGAAGATGGCGAGCAGCTGTCAGTTTACTGATATTATGATGTATGCTTTTCTTTAGCTCCTCAGCGTTATCTTCATCTTCACAGGTTCCGAGAATAAGGAATTCGTCTCCCCCATACCGGACGCAAAAATACGATTCTTGAGGTAATGTGTTTTTTATGGATTCTGCAAGGGTCTTCAGGGCTGCATCACCCATTTCATGACCATATATATCATTGGTGTTTTTTAGATAATCCATGTCAATAAACATAACCAGTGTCTTCTTTTTAGCAAGACAATTTTCCTGAAATAATAACTCTCCTTTTTCCGTTAGAGCAAACCTGTTATAGACTCCGGTGACAGAATCTTTACGATAAAGTTCTTTCATTTTTTCATTCATTTTAATGAGCTTTATATTCTGCCGCAGCCCTTCCATAGCAATATTAACTATAGTTATCCAATTATACAGTCTCTGTTTCTTAACAATATGCAGGTTATCCATTATCATACAATATCCAAGGTTTCTTCCACTGCAATGATTGGGTGAGAAGAAGTATGTATGAGATTTTCCGTCTTCCGGTATAAATTCCGCCGGCAGTAAACCTGCAGTTTCTAACTCGCCTTTAGGAATCCTGACACCCTCATAGACTCCAAAAACATCCATTTTTTCAGGATAGCCCTTTACTAATCTTGATTCTTCCAATTCAAAGTCGTATGAAAATTCATCGCTGTTAGTGCAGCAGCAAAACTTATCAATACCAAAGGCAGGGGTATAATCTATGAGATTTTGATAAAATCCCTCCATACCCTGATTTTCAAGCAATGACAGTCTGAAATGATTCAGTTCAATTTGAAAATCTTCATTATCACATTCGGTCTCATAAATTCCTCTTCTAAATTCTTCTATAGACCTGTTCTCGCTGTCAGAGCATCCGCAGCTTTCAGAATATATGGCAGAATGGGGGGTGAAAACATATTTAGGGTACTCCTTACCCTCCATTAAGCCTAAAAGCTGCTCCATACTCTTATAGCCCAGCTCATTTCTAGCCCTGTCCACACTTGTTACTCTAGGTGAAAAGGTTGCAGCAGCGCTTAGATTATCAAAGCCTGTCACAAGAAAATCCTCAGGTACTCTCAGTCCAGCGTTAATAGCTGCACTTAAATAACCAAGAGCCATATTATCGTTGGCAAAAACAACGGCATCTGTTTTATGCAGTCCTAACTTTTTAAAATCTTCAAAAGCCTGAACACCATCTTGTCTGCGGAAGGAGTAATCTCTTACTCTTTTTCCATCATAAGCTATTCCGTGACTATTCAGAGCATCCATGAAGGCTTTTTTACGCGAAATATTCTCGATGTTGTCATAGGGGCCACCTACATAATTAAATATCCTGCAATGGTGCACCAAGACAAGATGGTTAACGATTTCATACATGGCAGAATAATTATCTGTTCCCATGTAGTGAATACCCTCTATATCCTGCTCAACACCTATACATGGAATCCCCTTAGCCAGGATACGTTCACGTAATTCCCCTACCCAAGGTGCGCTTCCAACACTATTTGATACAATCAGTGCCCCATTAAAGTCCTCTAGCTTTGCGAGACGAAATATATTATATTCACAACGATTAAAATCTTTGTATTGCTCTAAATCCCCATAAGTATTAAAAATGAAGAGATCTGCATTATCTTCTTTTGCTTTTGTTCTTATACCGGATAAAAGCTGATAAAGATAATCAGCATTCCAAGAAGTTGAAAATACTGCCACTTTCTTTCTCAATATCACGACCTCCTCTAACTTCCCAATCAAGTTACCCGTATATATTTATTATCACTTCTTGCGAGCCATTTTGCAATACTTTCCTCACATTCTACAGGGTTTACGCATGAATATTTTATAGACGAGCATTATCTGACACCGGTTATCTTTTTACCTGAAGTTTATGCTGGAAAACACCTTGTCATGCTTAAGCATAATCCGCCTCTCCTGAATACTTTTCAACATTAGAGTACACAAAATTTGTTAAAAAACTTTATTAAATTTCTCATCAATTTCTTTAGTTCAATTTCATACCACAGATGTATAAGCCTATTGTATATGAGAGGGATAATTTGAGTAAATATTTTATTTTTACTAACTAAATTTTGAATGGTATACTATTATGTGTAAGCCGAGAGTATTTATGGATGTCGATGACGAAACAGAAGAGATCATAATCAATAAAGAAAGGTATGGGTTGATTTTGTTTAAGCTTAAAAATGAAAGTAAAATCATAAAAGTTATTCTCTTTTC
>JAUZPH010000145.1 GCA_030706065.1 Bacillota bacterium
AACATTTCCTTTACCATTAGTAGTCCTGTCCAAAGTATTGTCATGAAGTATGACCCACTGATTGTCCTTGGTCAACTGCAAGTCCGTTTCAACTATTTTGAAACCAAATTCTTTTGAAGCGTTGAAGGCCGCCAAGGAGTTCTCAGGTTCTTTTGAAAGAGAAGGCGCTCCTCGGTGAGCAGCATAGGTATACTTTGCGAGATTGCCCAATAAGCTGTTGCCAACCTTGTAATTGAGATATGCAACCGGCTCCTCATAAGTTTGACGAGTAAACAAATTGAGTAGAGAATATTCTGAATTTTGCATGCATATTAATAAAAGAAATTCAGCGAGAAAAAGGTACATTATAATAGTTTTCACTGTTGGCAGCTTTCTCATAAAATCTCCTAGTCAATTAAAGAAATATTTTAGCATCAATAAACATGTATACCTTTACAATGTGATGTAAAAAAATTATATACTATTATATCAGGAATGTCCAGTGTTATTAGTGATTTTTAGCAGCTTTGAAAAAGAAATGAATAATATGAATTCCATTTATTCAATATTGTATGAATCTTGTTAACTCAAAAGGCAGGAATCCCGAAGAGACCTGCCTTAAAGTATATTACTATATATGCTCTCTTAACTCTAATCAAGAAACAAAGTAAATAAAAACCTGATTTTGTAAAAAGGAAATTGCAGCTATATAAAGAAAAGAATAATAAAGAAGAAAACCAGCATGACAGCGCCCAATGGAACGGCAAGCTTTATCCATTCACTGCTCTTGATTTTTAACTTGTTTGCCGAAATTATGTTTGGTATATTTCCAGGTATCAACATTCCTCCACTAATAAGCAGGCCCAGTAATACCGCCTTGATCTGCTCCTGCGACATTTTTGTGCTTATTTCCGCCGAAGCCAGTGTTGCATTGTCTAAAACAGCCGAGGATATATTTATCCAATAAAGATATTTACTGCTGAGATTTATCACATAGTTATCAATTATAGGCTTGAAGCCTGCACCCAACAGTTCAAGGGCAATTACAAAAACTACAATTTTAACCGTCCTCACAAGTATATCTTTATAGGTTTCTTCCTCTATACCATCGTACTTGGTTTCCTTTTCTGAAAAAGTATCTTCTTTCACATACCAGGCTCCAAATAATGCAAGGCATACTATCGATAACAATACAGACCTGCCAATCAGATTGTACAGGTACCAGAAACTTGTGCCAAGTTTTGAAATGACCACTGTAGCCAGAGGTTCGCCTACCGGTGTAAGAACAGCACCAAGTCCAATAGAAAAACAGGAAATGATAGTAAGGCCTATTCTTTTTTTTCTGCTCAAAGGAAGCAGATTCACTATTTCCACCAGTACCAGGGCAGCAATAATTGCCGTTATTATACTGGATATAATACCAAGAAATATTATCAGAAAAAATGCAAATACCCGTATGGGTACTCGTTTCAGCACAAAACCAATGATTGCCTTAACATATTCACTGAAGAGATTGAACAGGATTCCGCCTGCCAAAACCGCAAAGCCAATCATATATATGAACTTATTGCTCAGTATATCAAGCAAAAACACTAAAGATAAGTTTTTTGAAATCACAGCTGCAGTAGTGCCTACCAGAAAAAGAAAGAGTTCTATATTGTGCTCTACCTTTTCAGACAACAGAGGCAAGAATAATGTGACGACCAAAAGAAGAAATAAACCAATATACATAAATCATCATCCTTTCCATATATTTATAACATTTTTTTTGTTTAACTGCAAAAAAAAGTGGTAACTCAAAAATGAGTTTCCCACCCTAGAAACCGATTTCTTGGAATCAAACAAAAGCTTGTCCAACCGAAAAACTTTATATATTTTAGAATATTTTATCATATAATGAGATAACATACAACCTTAAGATGATATAATGTTATATTGTAATAGAAAAATCAATATCGTATAATATACATATTCAAAATTTTTAAGGATAAAAGAGACTAAAAATAAATTTATATCCTCAATCATAGGGGATATACAAAATAGGATTGGTGTTTTTATGAATAAAGAACTCCTAAGAAAGTTACCCAAAATTGATGAACTTTTGGAAAGTGAATTGATAATGGAAATTCTCAGCAGCAACATGAGAATTGTTGTGGTTGATGCCTTAAGGGAGGCAATAGATATATACAGACAGTATATTATTGAAGATAAAATTGTCAATTTTGAACTCAAGGAAATACTTGATCTTTCGCTGCTGCTGATCGAAAAAAAAGGTAGCAACAGACTTAAAAGGGTAGTAAATGCGTCCGGTGTCATATTGCATACGAACCTTGGAAGAGCTAAGATTTCCAAAGAAGCTGCCGAAAACGCTATGAAGATTGCACAAAATTACAGCAATCTGGAATTTGATATTGAAATGGGGAATCGGGGTTCAAGGTATTCCCATGTAGAAGAACTGCTAAGGGCTGTTACAGGAGCAGAAGCAGCCCTGGTGGTGAATAATAATGCAGCAGCGGTACTTCTTGCCCTTGATACCTTGACAAAGGGCCGGGAAGCCGTGGTGTCAAGGGGCCAGCTTGTAGAGATAGGAGGTTCCTTCAGAATACCTGATTTGATGAGTTACAGCGGAGCCATTCTGAAGGAAGTCGGTACAACAAACAAAACTCATTTTTATGACTATGAGCAGGCCATAAATGAAAACACAGGTGTTTTGCTTAGAGTACATACTTCAAATTTTAAAATAATAGGGTTTACTGAAGAAGTACCACTAGAGGATCTGGTTAAGCTTGGTTCTTCAAAAGGGATACCTGTGATGGAGGATATAGGAAGTGGTACCCTGATAGACTTTGCAAATTACGGCTTGAACTATGAACCAACTATACAGAATAGTATAAGAAAAGGAGCTGATATAGTGACTTTCAGTGGTGATAAGCTCCTTGGAGGGCCTCAGGCCGGAGTAATTGCAGGTAAAAAGCAATACATAGATAAAATGAAAAATAACCCGCTTACCCGAGCATTAAGAATTGACAAAATGACATTGGCAGCACTTGAAGTGACTTTGAAATATTATCTTGAAGAAAGTGAGGCAGTAAAGCATATACCTACCTTGAGTATGCTTTTAGCCTCAAAGGAAGAAATGAGAAAAAAGGCCTTGAAGCTTGGAAACATACTAAAGGCTGCTGCCTCACATTTTGAGTTCGAACTGGAGGATAACTTCTCGATGGTAGGGGGAGGGTCAATGCCTGCTGAGAGAATCTGTACGTATGTTATCAAAGTAACCTCTTCAAAATTCACGGCAAATGAAATTGAGAAAGCTTTAAGAATGAACTGCATTCCTATAATAATCAGAATAACAGGGGATGCTGCTATTATAGATGTAAGAACTATGAATGATGATGATTTTGAGATTGTGACAGATGCCTTCAAAAGGCTTCAGGATAAATAGCATTATATTATAATTATAAACGGTGGAGAAGCATTATGAAACATGTTATTATCGGTACCGCCGGCCATGTGGACCACGGTAAGACCGAACTTATTAAGGCTCTGACAGGACAGGAAACGGATAGATTAAAGGAAGAAAAGGAAAGGGGCATTTCCATTGATCTTGGTTTTGCTTCTTTTGATCTGCCCTCCGGCAGAAGGGCTGGAATTATAGATGTACCGGGACACGAGAAGTTCATAAAGAATATGCTGGCCGGAGTAAGCAGCGTTGATGTAGTGCTTCTTGTTATCGCTGCTGATACTGGAATAATGCCTCAGACAAGGGAACACTTTCAAATACTGCAGCTGCTGAATGTAAAAAAGGTAGTAATTGTAATTACAAAGTGTGACCTGGTAGAGGATGAATGGCTTTCAATTGTGGAAGAGGATATCAGGGAAGAGTTTAAAGACACAATTTTTCATGATTCACCACTATGCAGGGTATCTTCAAAAAATAGAATGGGTTTGGAGGCCTTGGTAGAGATTATTGACAAGAACACTGAAGAAGTAGAAGCAAAGGATACGGAAGGGCATTTCAGACTTCCAGTTGACAGATCCTTTTCTGTCACTGGTTTTGGCACTGTGATTACAGGCACTATAATAAGCGGAAGTGTCAAAGTTGGGGATTGGATACAGATATACTCTTCCATGATTCTGACAAAGGTTAGAGGAATACAAGTTCACGAAAAGACGGTAGAATTTGCAGAAGCTGGTCAAAGATGCGCTCTTAATTTAGCGAATATCAGTGCCTGTGAAGTAAAGAGGGGCGATGTTATCTCCAAGGAAAATGTTATGGAACCATCCTCCACTATTGACTGTCATTTTTACTATTTGAACTCTGCGGGGAAACCCTTGGAAAACCGGCAGAGGTTGAGATTGTATCACGGAACAAAGGAAATATTGTGCAGGGCAATACTGCTTGATAGTGAAGGCTTGAATCCAGGAGAAAATGCTTATGTTCAATTAAGACTGGAGGAGTTTCTCACCTCACAGCGGGGTGACAGATTTGTAATAAGAAGTTATTCACCGATGCATACCATTGGCGGCGGGGTCATAATAGAACCTAACGCGGCTAAGGCAAGAAGATTTGACGATAAATATATATCTGATGTGAAGTTAAAAGAAAAGGGTAAAACGGAGGATGTTCTTGAAAGAACCATTGAAAAGAACAGCGCGGAATATCCGGATATAAATCTGATTATCAAAAGCATGGGACGAAACGAAGAGAATATTGATAACAAAATATCGCAGTTGATAGATGAGAAAAAGGTGATAAAGCTTTCCAGCGGGGAAAAAGCAGTTTTTCTGCACAAAAGCTTTATCAATAACAGAATAGATACCCTTACAAGACTGCTGTTCAAATTCCATAGAGATAATTCTTTAAAGCATGGTATTTCGAAAGAAGAGTTAAAAAACAGGCTCTTTGGGAAAAACCTGAAGCAGAAGAATTATGATGAACTTTTAGGAATACTGGAAGAAAGAAATATCATCCGTATAAAGAATCACTTGATCTCATTATATGAATTTGAAGTCAAATACACGGTCGAACAAAAGGAAATAAAAAGTCTAATTTACCATGAGTTTTATAAAGGGGAGCTTTCACCGCCGAAATATGAAGAACTTGCCTTGAAATATAAGGACAAAACATCCTTTATTATGGTATTTGAAGGAATGCTGGAGGAAGGAGTCCTCGTCAGATTAAATAGTGAGGTTACAATGTCCAGTGAACATTATGAAAAGGCAAAAACTCTGATTTTGAAATATATAAAAGAAAAGGGGGCAATAACAGTTGGGGAGGCTAGAGACCTTCTAAAAGCAAACAGAAAGACTGCAGTGGCAATTCTAGAGCACTTTGATGTTCTAAAACTGACAAAGAGGCTGGAGGATAAAAGAGTATTATTTTAGTGGATATTGTATGTGTCTATATAATTAATTTTAACAAAAACGCTCCTCAAAGTTGAGGAGCGTTTTTGCGCGTCACGTAACTATTGAACCTTTTAAACTAACGTATAAAGTTGGTAGCCACTCTGGGTTCCTGCTCCGGCAGTTCAATGCCTGCATGCCTTCCGGCCTCGATGCATTTTAAGAGCCACGCCATATTCTTTCCAAGAGTCCTCATGGTCTGCATGCCTTCCAAGTCCTGCTTTACTTCCTCCGGTGTGTTTCCATGCACCATATTCCAGTACTGAGAAGATACAACAGGCATATTTGCGATAGTGAAATATTTGTTTAACTGATCAAAGGCTGCAGTTGAACCGCCTCGACGACAGCTTACGATGGCAGCACCGGGTTTATACTGAAAACCATCTCCTGCATAGAAAAACCTGTCTAAAAAGGAGGTTATATGTCCAGAAGCACCAGCATAATGTACTGGGGACCCGAAAATAAATCCGTCAACTTCCTTGCCTTTCTCCAAAGCGATGTTCACAGTATCATCATCAAAGGCACATTTGCCCGTACCGCTTTTATAGCAGCCACCGCAGGCCATACAGCCTCTTATTGGCTTGCTTCCTACATGGAATATTTCCGTCTCGATATTTTCCTTTTCCAGTTCCTTTGCTACCTCGCAAAGAGCAGTATAAGTGCAGCCTTTAGCCTTTGGACTTCCATTAATAAGTAAAACCTTCATTCTTACCACCCATTCCGATTTATTATTCTAATAATTTGACACTATAGGCTTTCATACCTAGATATTAACTTATACATGACCCAAAGCTGTCCTCTTCAGTATTTGAAGCATATGCAAGTTAAGCTTCGATATTAAAACCCTTTAATATTATACAACAAAGTCATTGGTAAGTGGTGGAAAAACAATAAAAATGTATATGAAAGTGCTATATATGAATAAATTAAAAGAAAGATTAAGTATACTTATGATGGTAAAGGGTTCACAAATAGTGTTTCATGGTGTTTCTTTGGGTGGAGCAATAGTACTTATGACAAGCGGTGAGGAGCTCCCCGCAAATGTAGAGACTGTTGTATCCGATTGCGCCTATACATCTGCTAAGGCTGGACTTTCTTACCAAATGAATAGAATGTATCATCTGACGGCCTCTCCCACTGGTAGATAGTACAAGCAATCTCAAAAGTTGGACAAGCTTCTGCAGTAATGAGGGCAGGGGTATTAAAATTTTTCTAAGGATGGCTTTAGAAAGAGAAACCATTTGAGGTTTCCTTTTTAGTTTTTTGTCAGATGATATGGCAGGAATGATTTTTGCACTAAGTTACCAAAATAAGCGCCTTGATTTATGGTTAAACTAAGTTATGACTGAACTTGCTTTGAAATTGGCGTAAAGGAGGTACGAGAGTTTGGCTCAACATTTTTACGTCTTAATAAAGAGAAAACTGTTTATATTCCTTTTGACAGTACTTATAGCACTAACCAATTCATCATCTCTCACAGGCAGCATTTATGCGATGGAGGCCAATGAAACACTTACATCGGAACAGATGAAAGAGGAACTTGAACGAATTTACAATATGCGGTCCAAATCTCTGGTATCAGGAGAATTACTGCCGCTGAAGGAGCTTTTTGATATCTCTCAAAAGTACGGAGTATGGGCTCTGGAGCATGAGGTAAGGCGGGTAAAATATTTAACTCAGTGGGCAGACGACAGGGATATAATTCTTACCAATATACAAAACTGGGTAAGAGTAAAGAAAGTCTATCCAAAGGGTAAGATAATCAAGGCGGCACTGGAGGAATCATATAAATTTGATTATGTTTACAGTGATGACGAGAGAAACATTCCCAATTCCTTTGGAGTGGGCATCAGGCATACCGCAAGCCTGATAAAGAAAAATGGCAAGTGGATGATTTATAATGACTGGTATACAGACTGCTTCGAGGATGCAATGCAGGCCTACAGCGGCCAAATTCCGGATGCACCTGCAATGTCTAGATATGCACACCGTAAAAAAGATTATAAAAAAGCAGGATCAGACTTTAAACCTTTCTACAACAGAGAAAATGCTGTAGCCTATGCAGACAAATATTGCGGTGCCGCCTGGGGAAGCCAAAATAACTTTAAATATAACAAAAAATATAATGATTACAACGGCATAGGTGGAGACTGCACAAACTTTGCATCCCAGGTACTGGCAGACAAGGAGGGTGGTGGAATGCCTCTCGGTGGAGGTTGGCTGCCATACAGCAGAGCCTGGGCCAACGCAGATGGACTTAAAGACTTTCTTATTGGCAGCGGGAGAGGAAGCTTAATAAGCATAGGTACCTTTAAAGAGCTGACGGAGCCTAGAGAGAATTTCCATAACGGTGTTGTATCAAAACTAAAACTTGGAGATCTGATAGCTTATGAGAAAGGAAGGGGAAATATTGACCACTTTGCGGTAATTACCGGATTTGATTCCAAGGGTTATCCGCTTGTCAACTCGCATACCACAGACAGATATCATGTACCCTGGGATCTTGGCTGGGGAGACAAAAAGATAAGATTCTTCCTGATACACATCAACGGATAGGAAAATAGTTATATAAAATATCTAAAGAAATATAGATTGGAATACAATATGATGACAGATTTTTCAAATATTTATCATGAATAAAGCTTCTGAAATGAAAAGCCTCTCCAGATGGTAAAGAGAACCCTGGAGAGGCTCTTCATTCTATTGTCAGTACCTTTGGAGAAAATGTTAAAACTAAGCCATAGGCCTCGTCTTTACAATCAGATGTTCGCCTATACTTTTCCTTTACTGCAATCATATGAAGATATGTATGCATTCCAAAGGCTCCATATCTTTCATACCATATGAAGCTCAAAAATTTTTTACTATTGTCAAGTGCAACATCAATCTCTTTATTTTTCAAACCATCCATCAAAATATTTTGGGGATCAAAATCCTGGAAATATGCT
>JAUZPH010000146.1 GCA_030706065.1 Bacillota bacterium
ATATTCCAAGGGCGGCATTGAGACAGAGGGTTCACACCCAAGATTATTTAGACAGAAGCAGAAGGGACTGTACAGTCTTTATCTTCATCCCATCGGTGGCCAGCTAAAGCTGGAAGATTTTAAGCTTCTTTTGGATGAGCTTGAGAATATAGAGGATGCAGAAGTGCGTCTCGCCATGACGGAAGGGCTTTATATAAGAAATTTAAACGGCAGCGAGGCTGAAAGGCTGCTTAAGCTAACTGAAGGCCTTGGAGGAGAGACACGCCTGGAGCAATCCGTGGCCTGCATAGGCGTTCCGACCTGCCAGATAGGTGTATTGAACGGACAGAGTACATTAAGGGAGATCGTAGACTTTTTCAGAGAGAAAGGCTTTACAAAAGACATACTGCCGAGAGTATTTATATCCGGGTGCCCCAACTCCTGCGGTGTCCACGAAATCGGCAGCCTTGGTTTCTGCGGCAAGATGAAGAAGGTTGATGGAACGCTGAGAAATGTATTTGAGCTGCATATTAACGGCAACCTTGGTATAGGCAGGACAAGGCTTGGCGAGTATCATGGGGATATACTGCAGGACAAGGTACCGGAATTCTTATATGAACTGGCCAAGCTTGTTGATGCAGCCGGTATGGAATTTTATCAGTGGCTGGCGGGTAATGATGAGGCAACGAAGGCTTTGATTGAAAAGTATAATGTATAATAAAGATTAACTTTACAGCAATTGTATAACCCCGGTAAAAGGGCTACAATAGTGTAAGAAACATGACAAAATTGTGATTTTTCCAATAGTGGTAAGGAGTGATGAATATGAGATTCGGCGGACCAGTTTCAAATTACAACAACCCGGATGAATGGATCAATACCCTCAAGCAGTGGGGGTACAGTGCGGCTTACTGCCCGGTGGATAATAGTGCTTCGGAGGAGGTTATACGAAGTTATGCCGAGGCTGCGGAGAAGGCGGATATAGTGATTGCAGAGGTAGGTGCCTGGAGCAATCCCATCAGCAGAGATGACAAGGCCAGGAGGGAGGCAATAACTTACTGCCAGAAGCAGCTTGACCTTGCAGAGAGAATAGGCGCGCGGTGCTGTGTAAACGTTGCTGGTTCAAGAGGAGACCTGTGGGATGGGCCTCATCCTGATAATGTGAACAGGGAGACTTTCGATTTGATCGTAAGCACTGTTCGGGAAATAATAGATGCGATAAAACCGAAGAGAACTTTCTTTACACTGGAAGCCATGCCCTGGATATACCCTTATGATGCAGATTCCTACATAGAGCTTATGAAGGCCATAGACCGCAAAGAATTTGCAGTACACCTGGATATTGTAAATGTAGTCTCAAGCCCGCTGAAGTATTATAGGAATGGAGATATTATCCGGGAGTGGGTAAAAAAGCTTGGACCATATGTTAAGAGCTGCCATGCAAAGGATATATTGCTCAGCGATTCTCTTACAGTACATCTAGACGAGGTAATGCCGGGCACCGGAGGTCTTGATTATCCGACTCTCCTGAGGGAATTTGACAGCCTCCACAGGGACACACCTTTGATGCTGGAGCACTTATCCACTGAGGAGGAGTACGCTCAGGCTGCAGCAAATGTAAGGCGGATAGCGGCAGAGAGCGGAGTTTCGTTTGTAGAAGCCCGATAATAAAACATATGAAAATAAAAAAAGTGGTGTACACCACTTTTTTTTATTCTGCGCCTGCAATAGACGCTCCATTCAGAAGTATGGTCTTAGGTCCGATGAAATTATTATCCTGCTGAAGTTCACTGGAAAGGAACATATTTTGATGTACCTTCTTTATATTTCCGGAAAGGGAACCTCCGGTTACAGGAATTCTGTTCTTTCCGTCACAGTAGTATCCGAGGCGAATTTCTCCTGCAAAATCTCCGGTAAGTGAGTCCATTTGAAAATCCGAGAATGCCAGAAGCTCAAGATAGGAACTCTGTCTCAATTCTACCTCCGATTTGCTTCCGCCTTTTACCTGGAAATTTGAAATGTTTCCTGTAGGCGGAGTATTCAGATAGTGGCTGAAACGCAAATTACCCCAGTTCTGCCTGAGTACGCCGTCTGCATACAGGTCCACCTTAACAAGAGGAAAACCGTCCCCATCAAATGGGGCGGAATAGATGGAGCCTTCCATAGCTGGGTCAAGGACTATGGAAACCCTGTCCCCAAGGGCCTTTCCTTGGACATTATCTCCAGGCTTCAAAGTGGAAAGCTTATTATAAACTGCGTTGGCATCAGCCTGATTATAATAGTAAGAGAAGAATTCCTTTACAGGTGTACCTGTAAGAAGCACTGGCATTGAAGTAACTGCTGGTGTCAGTTTTGCTGAAGCCTTGTTCTTGCATTCCCTTATCATATGTGCTACTTCTGAAGAGATATATCCAGGGTCAAAGTTTGAAAAATCCAGATTTCTGTAAAGCTCAATTTCTTCCCCTGTTTCCTTCCAGGTAGTTATGAACTCGAGAGTCCCGCTGCAGCCGCAATAACTGATATCAACGCCTTCTGAATTTACTACTCTGGTAGAGGTCCTGTTCAGAAATAGTTCCGCAGAGTTAACTCCACCTTTGTCATAGATATCATTTTCATATATAGCCTTGTAAAAGCCCGGTATCCACTGCTCCAATGGTTTTTCACCAAGATTTGAAGAGGTCTCGGCGGGCTTGATGCTGCTGAGAACTGCAAGGGGATATACAGGATTTTTTACAAGTTTCGCTGCAAAGGAAAGCCTTTCTATGGTACCCGCTATCTCATCATCGCTCAAAGTAGGATGGAGCCTGGCAGAGGAGGAACCACGGAAGGCTTTTCCGTTTTCTTCAAAATCCACATAAACAGTAAGGGTGAGACGGGAAACCTTCTTGCCTCTATTCATATCCAGTACTTTCTTTATGAAGAACAGTTCTACTGATTCGGTATGTTCACTGTTAAGTTTCCAGCCGGAAATAGCTTTGTTGGCTTTTAAAAGCTCTATTACTCTTTCAATCATTTACCCCAACCTCGCTTTCGCCTTAATGTAAGGTCCACCGTCAGATACCTTTACATATTCCTTGTAACCCTTGCCGCAGAAGCCTGCACCGTAGAGTTCAAAGTCCTTTGATACCATGGAGATAGAGTTCAGCAGATCCGGTACATAACCGGTAAGGATAACAGGAGAAACAACCTTGCCTGTAAAGGCTCCGTCCACAATCTCACGGCCCTTCACAAGCATGCACTGTATTCCCCAGTTCTTTGGGTCCTCCATGCCGCTCATCATGCCGTCCAGCAAATATCCATGCTTTATGGTGGAAAGCATCTCTTCAAAGGTATTGTCGCCTGAGATAAAGAAGGTATTGGTCATCCTTGTATAGGCTTTTCTTTCAAAGGACTGGCGTTTTCCGTTGCCTGTAGGTTTGGTGCCGAGCTTCATGGCGGACAATAAGTCGGAAATTCCCGTCTGTAATATGCCGTCCTTTATAATAACTGTATCGCCGGCCAGAGTCCCTTCATCATCGAAGGAATAAGAGGACATGTCCTTGGCCGCCGCAGCGCCATCCCGCATGGTAATGAGCGGGGATGCCACCTGCTTTCCAAGGTACTCTACAGCCTTTGCACGGTTCTTTACAAACATGTCCATTTCTACACCATGGCCGAAGGCTTCATGGACTATCAGGCCTGTAATTTTCGGGGTGCAAATGACTTCATATTCACCGGGTATAACGGGCTCAGCATCCAGAAGCTCCAGGGCTCCTTTTACAACCTCTTCTACACCGGCTTCCATCTCATCCAGAAGCTCCACAGCCTTCAGGCCGGAATAGCTGCTGTAATCAAATTTGGTTTTTTCTCCTCTTCGCACTATTGCAAACAGAGAACCCTCAGATATAATATAGGCCTGTTCAAGCTCTTTTTTTGAGGAAACAAATATCTTGGAAATCTCCACCTCATTGTACACAACCCTGAAGTCAACCAGTTCTTCACTGAGCTTCAGCGCTCCATTCATCATTTCCTGCATTCTGCTCAGTTTATCTTTGGTACTTACTGCAGAGGGATGGATTCTCACTTCTCCACAGAAGGAAACTTCCGAAGCATCTTCTTGAATCAACGGATAAGAACCGACGGAAAGACCTTTAAATTCCTGTATTTGTGCGGCAATTTTAGCCTTGATTTCAGCAGAGATATCAGAAAGCGTTTCTTCTTTGAGGTCATTGAAGGAGAATTCGGAATAATTTATTCCGTTATGAACTCTTACAACAAAGCCTCTCTCGTTCCACATTGAATCCTCAACGGATACACCGGCTCTCTGGACCCTAAAGCTAGTACCAAAAGTATCGGTTCCCAGGATGGATACATATGGGAAGTCTTTCTGCAGGGCCTGCAGAAGTTTCTTTACAATAGGCTTGCATTCAGTTAAAAAAGGTGATAATCGGGCTTTCATAATAAGCCTCCTTTCTTGAAAAAAACTATATAATATTAGGATAACAGTTAAGTGCAGGATATACAATACCTGGATAAAAAAGTCAAATTGTACTCAATTCCAATGTGACTTCAACACTTCAAGATTATTTTAGAACTTTTTCAATGAAATACCTTGGCCTTGCCTTTACTTCCTTGTAAATCTTACCTATGTACTCACCTATGACACCGAGGCAGAGAAGCTGAATGCCACCTATCATCCAAATGGAACCGACAATGGAGGTCCATCCACTTACTGTATGTCCAGTTATCTTTACTATGAGTGAATATCCAACAGTAATCAGACTTATAACAAATATTAAGAAACCAAGCCAGGTAATTATGCGAATGGGTTTTATGCTAAAGGAAGTAATGCCGTCAAAAGCAAAGCCCAGCATCTTCTTCAGAGGATATTTTGATTCCCCCGCAAACCTTTCAGCCCTTTCATAGGTTACAATGGAGGATTTGTAACCTATGAGAGGCACTATGCCTCTCAAGAACAGATTTACCTCGTCGAACTGGGACAGGCCTTCCAAAGCACGCTTGCTCATCAGCCTGTAATCGGCATGGTTCTCAATCACATCAACTCCAAGACCCTTCATAAGTTTGTAAAAGCCTAAAGCCGTATTCCTCTTAAAAAAGGTATCCTTCTTTCTGGAAGACCTGACACCGTATACGATATCGCTACCCTTGTAATATTCATCTACAAATCTATCTACAGCATCCACGTCGTCCTGAAGGTCCGCATCCATTGAAATGACCATGTCCGCATATTCCTTTGCCGTCATCAGTCCCGCCAGCAGGGCATTCTGATGCCCACAGTTCCGGGAAAGCTTGGCACCTAAAATCAAATTATTTTCATTATGGAGCGAATCTATAATTTCCCAGGTTTTATCCCTTGAACCATCATCAACAAATAATATTCTGCTTTCAGCAGAGACGATTGCTCTGTCAATCATCCCAGCAAGCTTTGCAGCCAGTCTTTTGGCGGTTTCTCTCAAGACATCCTGTTCATTATAACAGGGTACAACAAGATATAGTATATCCAACTCAAACCCTCCCAGGTATAATACTTTTGACAAGTTATTAACTATTTAATCTACCTAATATTATATCATATATCAGGTATTGGTAACTTTCAATTTATTTTTTCATTCCCAAACATCTTCTGCCTTAAGTTTTACATAGAGTCATCACATTTTTAGCAGACATGCAGTGTATCTGCAGCGCCAGGTATGGCATTAACTTTATTTTGGCTTGGCTGTAAGAGGATGGAATAATAGAGAATTCAAGAGTATACTATCATATATAGGCTTAATTTATAGGTTGGAAGTTATTTCAGTGTAAAGGAGATATCATGAAGGCTTTGATTTTGTATACCAATACCGGCGGAGGGCATGGTTCAGCCGCCAGGGCGGCGGCGGAGGCCCTGACGGAGCTTGATGTGGAAGTAAGGCTGCTTGATATCCTGGAGGCCGCCGGGGGAAAGATTTCGGACAGGGTATCGAAAATATATAATGCAGCGGTAAGGGGAAAACCGAGAATTTTCGGCCTGTTTTACAATGCAGGAAAGAAAGTGAGCAAGGCCAATAAGAGATCTGTTATCTACAGGCTCAATTCACTATATGCTGCCAGGCTCAATTCAATTGTAAGAGAGGAGCAGCCGCATATAATACTGTGCACGCACCTTTTCGCAGGACAGGCAATAACCAATATAAAAAGAAAGTTTGGCCTTTCTTCCGTCACCTCTGCCATAATAACAGACTACACATACTCCCCCATGTGGGAGGAAACCTCTTTGGATTATTACTTCATACCCCACGAGGAACTCAGACAGCAGTTCGTAGAAAAGCGGATGCCCTCGGAAAAGTTTTTTGCAATGGGGATGCCGGTAAGTTCAGTATTTAGGGAGAATGCAGATAAGAGAACTGCCAAGCTAAAGCTTGAATACGACCCGGACAAGTTCCATGCGCTGGTTACCGGGGGCAGCATGGGAGCCGGAAATATTTTCGAGACAGTTGTAAAGCTGTCACAGGCTGAAAAGGAAATGGAGATTACCGTTATATGCGGAAGCAACAGGAAGGTATATGACAGATTAAAAGCTTTGAATCTGAAGGAAAATATAAGGATTTTACAAATGACGGACAGAATGGCGGAACTTATGGGCTGTGCTGATGTCATAATAAGCAAGCCCGGTGGATTAACCTCAACGGAAGCAATGACGAAGGGCCTGCCCTTTATAATAATAACTCCTATTCCGGGAGGAGAGGCGGATAACTGCGATTTTTTTATAAAGCACGGGATGGCTGTTCATTCAAAGTCTGCAGAGGAGACTATACAGCTTTGCCGGTTGTTTAAGGACAACCCACAGGCGGCAAGGGATATGATTTTTGTACAGAGGAAGAATATTTATCCGGATTCGGGAAGGAACATCGCCAGGTTCCTGATTGAAAAAGCGGAAGTTGGGAGAGGATGACATGGATTCAAGAGCGGTTATAATGACTTTTATCGGATTCCTTTCAGGTTCCGTGATGTACTCATATCTTCTGCCTAAGCATTTAAAAAAAGTTGATCCGAGAGAAAAGGCCTATGACAAAAATCCCGGAGGCAGCAACGCCATCAGGGCCGGCGGCACGGTTCTGGGGCTCATATGTATACTGCTGGACATTGCCAAAGCCTTTATACCTGTATTTTTAACCATAAATTATTTTAATGTTTCCGGCTTCAATCTTATTCCTGTAACAGCGGCTCCAGTAATAGGACATGCATTTTCCCCCTTTCTCAGGTTCAAGGGAGGCAAGGCCGTTGCCAGTACCTACGGAGTACTCCTGGCTTTGTATCCACAGAGTACCGCAGCGTTAACCCTCGCAATTATAATGTTATTTTATAAAATAGTCCTTGTGGTAAAGCCTGATTCCTGCGCCTCCATCGCAAGCTTTTTAACAATCAATACGGTACTTCTTCTTGCAGGAACAGCGATTTACATTAAACTTATTGTATTACTTATTTCCCTTGTTGTAATCAGCAGGCAGCTCATTCATCCTGATGAAGGTGGATTCGGCGTAAGCCTGTTGAACAGATTCTTCAGGGTAAGCTTTACTCGGCATAAGAATAATTTAAATATATGATATTTGTCCACTTGTCTGTTATAATGGCAGGTGGACATTAAAATATGACTTGATGTTTTGAAAAGATAATATTATAGTACATAAAGAGGCAAGCTAAAGATAATTTCATAATTAAATTTAAAATGAAAAACCGTTGAGGATAATGTTGAATTTATAAATGTTTTGCTATGTATGAGGAGTGGTTATTATAAGAAAATTATTAGAAATATTTATTACATTTTTGAAGATCGGAACCTTCACCATCGGTGGAGGATATGCGATGATACCTCTTATTGAAAAAGAGGTTGTTGATAAAAAAGGATGGATAAACAAGGACGAATTCCTAGATATGCTTGCCCTTGCTCAATCCTCTCCCGGCCCCATAGCAGTTAATGTATCGGTGTATGTGGGCTACAAGATGGCAGGCTTTTTCGGGAGCCTGATGGCGGTATTGGGGGCTATTTTGACGGCCTTTTTAATACTCCTTGTAGTTGCGGTTTACTTTATCGGCTTGAAGGACAGTGTAGCTGTAGAAAGAATATTCAAAGGCATAAGGCCTGCGGTGGTAGCCTTGATCGCAGCACCGGTAATAAGGATGGGGAAGAATGCAAAGATTAACAGAAAGACAATAATAATCCCCATAGTTACTGTGGTTTTGGTAGCTTTCCTGAAGATAAGCCCTATCTTTGTTATTCTGTTGGCCGCGGCAGCCGGAGTACTGTATGGAATCAGCAGGAATAGGAGGA
>JAUZPH010000147.1 GCA_030706065.1 Bacillota bacterium
GAAGTTTATTTATATTCGATCTAGAGGACTTTTCGTAGTGAATAATGAACATTATCGATAATACGAAAGCTATTGCTCCACCTGCAATCTCCAGACCTATAGCTTGTACATTTATTGCGTTGGAAACAGCAATACCTATCTCAGAACCTACAAATATAGCTAGGAGAGGCAGAATATAGACTATAAAAGCAGCCTTCAGCATGCTTTCCTGCCTCTGTTCAAAAACCACCTTGTCACCTTTTTGTGCACCAAACCTGTTATTCACCTCTAAAACCATAGCCTTGTTTCCGGGACATGAGCCACAGTTTTCACAATCGCCGTGTCTTGCGACTTTTACCTTGGCGACAGAGTCATTGAGTTCTATTACTATTCCTTCTTGTTCCTTATTCAAAACTCATCCCTCGCTTTTTTATGTTAATTTTTACATAATACGACATGATTATTATAATCCTACTCTAGATTTTTTTCAAATTTGTATTTTTTTTAACACAAATTATCACAACCAAAGGGCCTCTGTTGAGTACATTTTAAACTGTAGTATAACAAGAATAATTATTATTAACCAAGTATTATCTGTATTATAACAAAACTTCCAATCTATACAACACTGATTGAACCGGAACTGTCTAGCTATTTTTTCTTTCAGACTGTCCTTTATAAATCCAGTTGTATGAGGGTCTCAACGCTCCTTGTGCTGATTTTTTCATCTCTTCCCGATGTAAATACCTCCCTCCATGCAATATATATGAAGAAAAGGAGAACCCTTGTTAATTATATAACAAATAGGATTCTCCTAAGATATGTTTGTTGTAATATACAGCTATTTTTGAACACTTTGTTAAAATATAATCATTGAAACCTTTACATATACATTTTATGTAAATTTATGTGTTTTTTTGTATTAATTTTTTTAAAATTTTTTTTAATTTTTCTTCAAACGATCCAGTTTCCCTCTGACTAAAGAATAAGGAAGGATACTGCAATTATAAGATAGACCGCCAGCAGTTGAACTCCCTCGAGCCAGTTTGATTCACCATCACTTGCAACCCTGTTAGCAATAAATACTGAAACAATAAGGGCAATGAGCTCAAATTCGTTAAAAATAATACTCATCGGTTTAAACAACAGACTTATGAATATGAGCACCGGAGCAACAAATAGTATTATCTGAAGGCTTGATCCTATTGCTATTTCTATGGCCACATTCATCTGGTTTTTGAGGGCCATCATAACTGCCGTACTATGTTCAGCAGCATTGCCGATTATAGGGATTAGAATTATTCCAACGAAAAATTCACTTAGTCCAAGATTTTCCGTCATAGGTTCTACAACTCCCACCAGGAACTCACTTTCAAAGGCTATTATCACTGTTGCTGCGATTAAAACAAAGATTGCCTTTTTCAGAGACCATTTTGCCTCTCCCGGCAAATCATCCTCGTGTTCCACGGAATATATATCCTTATGGGTATAGAATGAAAAGTACAAGCTTAGGATATAAATAGCGAACATTATTATTGCCACAGCAATACTGAGGTTTTCATAGGTTGTATTTAAAAGCTCCGTTTTTATTGTATGTGTAAATATTGCCGGTACACTTAAGCCTATGACTGCAAAAATCAGCATACTGGAACTTACTTCAACAACCTTCCTGCTGAATTTTTGAGTCTTGTGGTTTAGCCCTCCAAAGAACATACTGGCTCCCAGCACCAGGAGTATATTCCCTATTACTGAGCCTGCTATGGATGCCTTTACTACATCGAAAAGCCCCTGCTTAAGAGCAAAAAAAGATATGATTAGCTCTGTGGCATTACCAAAGGTTGCATTTAAAAAACCTCCGACCTTTGGCCCCGTGTAGAAAGAAAGTTCTTCCGTAGCCTCTCCCATAAGCCCTGCCAGCGGCACTATGGCAAGGGCCGACAGCAGAAACATCAGTGTCGGTGATATATGTACTAATTCTCCTACTATACTAATCGGAACAAAAATCAGCAAGTAATTTAATATTTTCATGGATTACCCCCAAAAATTAGTTTTTATTAGCATTTACATAGAAAAGTAATTCTAAAATTAGATATCTACATATTATGCCATCCTCTAATTCAAATAATACAATAATATACAGGTAATCTCAAGCAACTGTTTTTAAATATAAGTTGAATGTGCAGTAGGCCTTTCGAATAATAAATCTTACCTCTGCTATTGCTAGCAGGTGAAATGTTCTATATATTTATTATAGGCAGCTCTGAAATTCATGCTTTCAAACAAAGGAGATTATGATGAGCATTTTTCTACACATTTTGGAATTTAATATATTACCTATATTCATATTGATATTTCTGGGTTACATTTTAAGCCGGAAATTCGATTTAAATATAAATACTCTGAGCAAGTTAAACTTTTATATCTTTGTCCCAAGCTTTATATTCGTAAATTTATATACCGCGGACCTGCATATGGATATGCTGAAGGTGTTTCTCTGTGCTGCACTTCTACTTGCAGTATACAACTTCACAGGTACGATTGTGGCCAAATTACGAGGATATAATGCCAGCCTTGCCAATGGCTTTAAAAATTCCATTATGTTTAATAATTCGGGCAATATCGGCTTATCCCTCATCACCTTGATATTCAGCAGCGCTCCTTTTGTAGTCAATGGGAAGACCCCATACCTGGATACGGCAATTTCTGCACAGATAATGATTCTTGCCCTTCAGAATATTTCCACCAACACCCTCGGCTTCTACAATCTGGCGCGGGCCAACACAAGCCTAAAAGCCTGTATGAGAAAGATCTTCTCGATGCCTACGATATATGCCGTACCGCTTTCTCTCATTTTAAGATTGGTACCCTTTGACCTTTCCACCGCTCCCGGCTGGCCGGCAATGGTGTATATAAAGAATGGGCTGGTACCTGTAGCACTGCTGACCCTCGGTGTTCAGCTTGCGAAAACCAGCTTTGACTGGAGCAACAAGGAAGTGTATCTTTCCGTATTCATACGATTGATAGCCGGCCCTGTGATTGCAGTGTTGTTCATATATATCTTCGGCTTTACCGGAGTTGTGGCCCAGACAGTACTAATTGCCTATTCAGTCCCCACTGCGGTCAACACTGCACTTATTGCAGTAGAGTGCGGCAGCTGCCAGGACTTTGCCGCCCAGGCGGTTATGCTTTCGACACTGCTAAGCACCTTTACCCTTACCTTTGCTATATATGCTGCCAGAATAATTTTCCCTGTTTAATCCTCCGGATACATCTGAGACAGTAGGAACATATCAGAAGAAGATAGATAAAGCCCGGGATATTGTTCTCCCGGGCTTTAGTTACAGGGTCTGAATCCTTGAAACCTCCTCTTGAAGTTCCATTATTCTCTTATTAAGTACAGGATGCATAACGTATGGTGCTATTTCACTCAGGGGTTTTAATACAAACAGCCTCTCGTGCATTCTCGGATGAGGAACAACTATCTCCTCTGAAGATGTAATAATATCGTCATACAGCAGAACATCCAAATCAATGGTCCTAGGGCCCCACTTTATGAGTCTCTCCCTCTTCAGCTCCTTTTCAGTATGGAGCAAAAAACGGATAAACTCTTCCGGAGTATACAGTGTCTTCAATTCTGCAGCACAATTCAAAAAATCATCCTGTTCGGTGAAGCCCACAGGCTTTGTAGAATACTTGTTCGAAACCTTAACTACCCTGCAGAAGCCGCTGTTCAAGCGCTCCAGCGCCTGATTCAGATTGCCTTCCTTATCTCCCAGGTTGGAGCCCAGGCCTATATACGCCCTGTGCCAGCCTCTTTCAATCTCTACTGCGGCATAATCCAGAGGCTTCCCAATGGGAGCCCAGGGCTTTTTTAGTAGTATCTTAACATTTTCCACTCTTTCATAGTTGAGCAGAATATAATTTGCCAGTTCTTCTGCACCCTTTTCGATGAGGTGGTATTTCTGTTTTGTAAATTCCCTTTCGAGGTTATGGCACAATTCAGCGTAATTGACTGTTCGATTCAAGTCATCTGTCTGGCCTGCCTCCCTGAGGTTAAGCCCCAATTCAACTGAGATTAAGAACCTCTGTCCCATATTCTTTTCTTCCTGATTTACCCCGTGAAAGGCATAGACCTCAAGATCTTTTATATACATCTTATCCATGTAATCACCCGCTTTGTAATTTTATCTTCTTACTATCACATCTGTCATAACTGCAGCACGTTTGTTTTCTTTGATATCATGAACCCTCACAAAATCACATTTCTTCATTATTCCAATTACGGTAGTCGCAACAGTTCCTTCCACCCTCTCTTCAGGAGGCAGATTCAGCGCATTACCGATCATGGACTTCCTTGAGGTTCCAAGGAGTACCGGATAGCCGAGGGAATATATGAGCTCCAGCCGGTTCATCACTGTCAGATTTTCCTCATAGCTCTTCGCAAAGCCGATGCCCGGGTCCAGAATTATCCTATCTTCCTTCACCCCTGCCCTTAAAGCTATATTTATACTTTCTTCAAGATCCCTGAGTATATCTGCCATTAGATCTTTATAGTCATTCTTTTCCCTGTTGTGCATCAGGCAGCACGCAGCACCGAATCCGGCAGCCACCTCAGCAATCCCGGGTTCTTTCTTAAAGCCCCATACATCATTTATCAGCGCTGCCCCTTCAATGACCGCCGCCTCTGCCACCTTTGCCTTATATGTATCGATGGATATAGGTACTTCTATTTCTTTTTTCAAAGCCCTGATGACAGGAATTACCCTGTCAAGTTCCTCCTTTTCACCTACCGGGGTATGATTCGGCCTTGTGGACTCTCCGCCTATATCAATAATATCCGCTCCCTGGGCTATCATTTCCTTTGCATGAAGCACAGCCTTGTTTATATCGATATACCTTCCTCCATCTGAAAAGGAGTCCGGAGTAATATTCAGGATCCCCATTATATAGGTCCGCTTTCCCAATTCAAACATCCTGTTTCCTATTTCAATATACCTCTTCATAACATCTTCTCCATCTTAATGTTTTAATATTTTATTCTGCTATTCCTCTTCTCCTCGGCCCAATTGCACCTTGAAGCTGCATGGCATTCGAAGCAGTTCCTTGATTGCTTGTCGGCATAATATAGGATTTCTTCCAGCCTGCCCTGCTCATCACAGCTTTTTCTGTGGCCTATTACAGCACCCACTATTTCATGAATTTCAGCTTCACTAAAACCTGACTGCTTAAGAATCTCCGGAGAAAGCTCAGCACTGGCAGTTTCATGAGACATATTCTCCTCGTACTGCTTCCATCTTCCGATATCATGGAGCAGCGCTGCAGCATAAATCATATCCTTTTTTATATTAAAACCTCTTTCAAGATTTATTATATATGCAATCCTGGCAGCCGCCAGAAAATGTTCCATATCATGATGACAGAACTCCCTGTGCTCCTCATGCCTTGCAATCTTTTGAAGATACTCTTTATATAATCCGTTAGACAGTATTGAATTTATTCTATCTCTTCCCTCAATCATGGTTTCTTTCCTCTCTGAACCCGCATAAGCAGCCCTGTTTTTCTCCAGGTTCTCCCCCTGCCCCGGCCCGTTTCCAAAACTCTGCAGCAATGTTCTCCTGCTTCTAAAGATGCGGAAATTTAAACCTTTAGAATTCGCCTGAGAAAATATCGAATCTTCACCGATTTTTCCGGATGTAAAATTTCAACGAATTAGAACTCAATTTTGAAGAAATTTTACATCCTGGATAAATTAAAATATAAATTTCCGCATCTATATTTACGGAAGCATTTTATAATCTATAATTATAACAAAGAATTTTCATTATTAACAGTAAAATGAGAATGAAATTTGGTATTTGGATTGCTTCTCAATTTCAGATGAATTGGATAACCATTTGATAATTAATGTCATTAATTTACATAATTGACATTAACCCATCAAGGCTGTATAATGGCTTTATATCATTTTTTCGGGGGTATTAATTTGGACGCTAAAGCTAAAACTGCAAGACTATCCATACTGTCAAACAGCTGCCTGATAATTATGAAGCTGACAGTCGGATTACTGTCCGGTTCTGTCAGTATAATATCGGAGGCTATACATTCCTCCATGGATCTGGCTGCTGCCGTCATAGCATTTTTTTCCGTAAGAATTTCTTCAAAGCCTGCAGATAATGAACATCCCTATGGCCATGGAAAAGTTGAGAATATCTCGGGCGTTATTGAAGCACTGCTGATATTTGTGGCTTCAGCCTGGATTATATATGAGTCAGTAAAGAAGATACTTAATTCGTCACATATTGAGTCTTTGGGTGTCGGCTTTATCGTAATGTTTATATCTGCTGCCATTAATTATATGGTTTCAAAACAATTGTACAAGGTTGCCAAGCTTGAGGATTCCATAGCCCTGGAGGCTGATGCTCTTCATCTCAAGACGGATGTCTATACATCCTTAGGGGTAGGAACCGGCCTTCTGCTGATATGGATAACAAAATTAAGCTATCTGGATCCTGTGGTGGCCATTCTGGTGGCATTATTTATACTGAGAGAATCATTCGTACTGTTAAAAAACGCTTTCGCTCCACTGCTGGATGTCAAGTTATCCGATTCGGAAATGGATATAATAAGGCGTGCACTTTTAAGCTATAATGCCGTCTACTGCAACTATCACGAGCTTAAAACAAGAAAATCCGGCAGCACCAGGTACATCGACATGCATCTTGTGGTACCTAATAATATGTCCGTTAAAGAGGCCCACGGCATCTGTGACGGCATCGAGGATGAGATAAACAGGTCTCTGAGAAATTCACAGGTACTGATACATGTGGAATCCTGTCCTAACGAAATTGGCTGTGATTCCTGTGTCAATGCAAAACAGATCCAGCTCTAGCTCTTTAAGAAATATTAAAGAATCCTCACTGTTTGGAGGATTCTTTTTCTTTATTTACAATTTCCACATATGCAGCCTTTTACAAAGTTACATATAAAAGCTTATAGTACCTATTACTTGTCCGACTACTGTAATTTGTGGGTTGTTAACCTAGGCTAAACCTAATATAATAAATTTCACTGTCTTAGAAATTTATATAATTCATTTTATATAAAAATAGATTAGGGGGATAAACTAAAACTATGAGAAAATTATCTTTAGTTACTGCTTTTGCACTATCACTTACTGCCACTGCATTACTTACTCCTCCGCATAAAACCAGTGCTGCTGTACAGAACCCTATTACAAGAAGCCAGGCTGAACAGAGAGCCCTGAGTATGATAAACCTTACATGGACATACTCCAGCACCAAAAACGGTGTGCTCTCAAACAGCTATGCACAGTATGTTACTCAGCCGCAGCAGCTTAACAATGTTACAACAGCACAGCAGACCGGTATACCTTATAACTGGGGCGGCCAGGATGGGATTGATTCCAGTTCCTACGCTGCACCATGGACAAGCTTTTTGGATGCAGTAAACAACGGTGCCTATACCGGCAATGTTAATGATACAGCAGGCTATGGACTTATACCTGGAACTGCGGGTATTGATTGTTCAGGTTTTGTACAGGCAACCTTCAATATCAAGGACTCAAAGATTTCTACCTCAACAATGTTCAACACTTACTTTACCAAAATCAATTTAAGTGATATAAAGCACATGGATATTTTGGACAGGCCTGGCGACCATGTTGTCATATTTGATAAATGGGGGACTCTTAACGGCGTAAGCGGCGCCTTCACCTATGAATCAACCTACGAACAGGATTTTGGTGGAATCATGGGTACAAAGAGATATTTCCTTGCCATAGATGATTTGAATAACGGTTATATCCCGGGAAGATATGTAAATGTAGTTGATGACCCGGTACCGACACCTGCTCCTGCACCATCATCTTCTTCAACGATTAGTGCCGGCATATTTGCTCAGATTGCAAATGTCAATTCCTATGCAAACATGCGGGCTGACACATCAACGAGTTCAGCAATTGTCGGAACCATACAGAAGGGAACGATAGTGTACCTTAAATCAGCTTTAAACGGATGGTACTATATAAGCAATAACGGTATCCGCGGATGGGTATACGGCGGTTTGATAGCTTCGATACCAAGTGGAAAGTATGTTGCCTTGAATGGAGCATACCAGCTGAACATCAGAAGCAATCCGTTATCAACGGCTCAGATTTTGGGAATCCTCAGCCAGGGTCAATATGCCGAGGTTCTTGGTTATTCAGACGACAAGGAATGGATGAAGATAAGCATCAA
>JAUZPH010000148.1 GCA_030706065.1 Bacillota bacterium
AAAGCTTCCCTTTGCTTTTCATGCATATTTTCCATAACACTTTTAATCAGGCTTAACTGCTCTTTTATTAAAATATCCTTTTCAGTACTTTTAGGTTCAGCTATGTTATCAAGGATTTCAGTATCCAAAGGGGCCTTTCTTTTAGCTTTTCTCTGATTATCAATGAAGGCGTTATAGGCTGTTCGAAAAAGCCAAGGCCTTACATTGTCAGGCGGACAATCTTCAAGGTGCAAATAGGCTCTAAAGAAGGTGTCCTGAAGAAGATCTTCAGACACATATTTATCCTTGCAGAGATAAAAGAGGTAGCGGTACACGTCTGTCATATACAGCTTGTAAATATTGTCCAATGTATATTTGTCCACCTTCCCTACCCCCTTCACTGCATCAACGTTTCGAAACGAAAAAAGTTACAAAGATTTTAACACAATTTATTCTTATTATATAATAATTTACAGTAACAATCTCCTCTTAAATAAATCTACAAGGTACTTTATCGAACTTATAAAAAATCCAGAGACAATAATTTGTCCCTGGAAATATTTATACCCCGAGGTGTCAGTTGACAAACAAAAGCTATCTCCATCCCACCTGTCCATGCTTCACAGCCTTTCGTGAAAGGTTCTGCTGATAACCTCCTTTTGCTGCTGAGGGCTCAATTTATTAAAGTTAACAGCATAACCGGATACCCGGATGGTGAGGTTCGGATATTTTTCTGGATGCTCCACAGCGTCAACTAACTGCTCACGGTTTAATACATTGACATTGATATGATGGGCTTTCTGAGCAAAATAACCGTCCATCACAGAAACCAGATTCCCCTTCCGTGCCTCGAGGTCACTGCCCAAAGTTTGCGGTGTAATGGAGAAGGTATAGGAAATACCGTCCCTGCAGTCTTCATAGGACAGCTTTGACACGGAATTTAAAGCTGCCAGTGCACCATTGAACTCCCTGTTGTGCATCGGATTTGCACCAGGCGCAAAGGGCTCGCCTTTCTTCCTGCCGTCAGGTGTCGAACCGGTCTTCTTACCGTAAACCACGTTTGAAGTGATTGTCAGCACTGAAAGGGTGTGAATTGCATTTCTGTATGCCGGCGTCTTTCTCAGTTCCTTTATTAAATCTTCTGTCAGTGCAGAAGCAATTGAATCCACACGGTCATCATCGTTTCCGAAACAAGGGTAATCCCCTTCTATTTCGAAGTCCTTTATCAGTCCGTTCTCATCTCTGACAGCCCTGACCCTGGCATATTTGATGGCGCTTAAGGAGTCTGCTGCCACTGACAAGCCTGCAACACCGAAAGCCATCAAGCGCTCCACCTCTGTATCGTGAAGAGCCATCTGAAGCTTCTCATAAGCATACTGATCATGCATATAGTGAATTACATTCATTGTGTTCACATAGAGCCGGCATAACCATTCACGGTAGAAGGCAAACCTACTTATAACATCTTCATACTCCAGTATATCTCCCTTTACAGCTTCAGTTACAGGTCCGACCTGTTTCCCCGAATTCTCGTCCCTTCCTCCGTTTAGTGACATGAGCAGTATCTTCGGAAGATTGCAGCGGGCTCCGAAAAACTGCATTTGCTTCCCTATTCTCATGGCAGAAACACAGCAGGCTATTCCATAGTCGTCCCCATAGTGCGGCCGCATTATATCATCATTCTCATATTGTACAGCATTGGTATCGATGGATACCTTTGCACAATACCTTTTGAAAGACTCCGGCAGCTCTGCAGACCACAGCACCGTCAAATTAGGTTCCGGCGCCGTCCCCAGATTATACAGCGTATGCAGCATCCTGTAGGACATTTTTGTAACCAGAGTTCTTCCGTCCTCTCCCATGCCGCCGACGGCCTCAGTAATCCACATCGGATCTCCTGCGAAAAGTTCATTATACTCTTGAGTTCGAAGATGACGGGCGCATCTGAGCTTAATCACAAAATCATCGATGATTTCCTGTATCTCCTGCTCGGTAAAAATCTCATTTTCAATATCCCTTTGGGCATATATATCCAGAAAGTTGCTCACCCTGCCCAGTGACATAGCCGCACCATTCTGTTCCTTTATGGCGCCGAGGTACGCAAAATACAGCCACTGCACTGCCTCTTTGGCATTCCCTGCGGGCTCGGAGATATCAAAACCATACTGTTCCGCCATTTTCTTTAGTTTTTCCAGGAAATCAATCTGTCTGAACAGCTCCTCGGACAGCTTGATATTCTCCCCATTCATGTGCTGCTGCCCCAGGCTTTGCTTATCCCGCTTTTTTTCAAAAATCAGCCTATCTATTCCATAGAGCGCCACACGCCGGTAATCTCCGATAATACGCCCTCTTCCGTAAGCGTCCGGCAGGCCCGTAATAATGCCGCATCTGCGCGCCTCCTTCATTTCATCGGTATACACACGGAAAACGCCATCATTGTGAGTTGTTCTATATAGAAATTCCTGTTCAATTTTTTCGTCCAGCGTATAACCGTAAGCCTCACAGGCCTGGCGCACCATCCTGATTCCGCCAAAGGGATTGATCCCTCTCTTTAAAGGCTCATCGGTCTGAATCCCCACTATAATCTCCTTTGATTTATCCAGATAGCCCGGTTCATAGTTCAATAGTGATGAGACCGCAGTCGTATTAATATCCAGCACTCCACCCGCCTGACTTTCCAGGTCCTGCAGCTTAAGAAGTTTATTCAGGATGTGCTCCGTCCGCTTTGTAGAAGCTGTGAGGAAGGTCTCATCACCTTCGTAGGGCCTGTAGTTCCGTTGTATAAAGTCCCTAACATTTATCTCCTGCTGCCAGCATCCAGAGTTGAAGCCTTCCCATTCTTTTTTTAACATAGTATCCCTCCTGCAGCCCAGGCTAGTTGTTTTTCAAAAAATAAAAAACCTGGACAATTATTTTTATTGCCCAGGCGGTCGACATCGTATTACTTTCAATCCCTCATGGTTAAGCCCATATTTCCGCCAGTTTTGAAAGTATACCTTTAGTTTATAAAAAACGGCGTTTTTTGTCAAGATGGTTTACCTAAAAGTAAAAAGTCACCATATCTACACCGCCCGAGTTTCTGGAAGATAACTGAAAGTCATATACTTACTCTTTAACAAATTCACCTCCCGCTGAATAATATAAACTAGCTAAAATTATATTGGAGGAAAATTAATGCAAAAAATCACTAAAAGGCTTGTTATCTTCTGCATTCTAACAGTATTTTTATCTCTATTTACATCCTGCGCAAGTAGTGGTGTAAAAACTGAAAATGGACTAAAAGTAGTTAAAGTAGCCTTCGATGACGCTCCATCTGAAGCAGGCATTATCCTGGGGGATAAGCTTGGATTCTTCGAAAAACAAGGGATAAAAATTGAATATGTAAAGTTTAATTCCGGAGCTGATGAGTTAACTTCAATCAGTACAAATCAAGTAAGTGTCAGCCGTGGAATTATAAACGCCGGACTGTTTAATGCAGTAAATCAAGGAATTGGAATAAAACTGGTGGCAGATGGAGGCCACAATATACCGGGAAAAGGTTATTTCCAAATTGCCCTGAAGAAAGGCTTGGGTGAAAAATATAAGGACTACAAAGACATGAAAGGCATGAGGATAGCAATTGCTTCTACCGGATCCATTAATGAACTTTTTGCTGAAAAAGCCCTGGAAAAAGGAGGACTAACTAAAAATGACGTTCAATATGTTATAGTTGATTCTTTCCCTGATATGTTAACAGCTGTTGCAAATGGAAATGCTGATGCAACAGTTCAGATTGAGCCGTTAATAACTCAAGGTGTTTCACAGGGAATTCTGGAGTGGTGGAAAGACCCGGATGAATATGCTAAAGATGAGGAGATTTCTGTTTTGATGTATAGCCCTCAGTTTGCAAAGGATAAAGAACTCGGCAAAAAATTTATGATCGGATATCTTCAGGGAGTAAGGGCTTATAATGATGCTTTTATAACTGGAAAGGTAGATCAGGATAAAATTATTAATATTCTTTGCAATACTACCTTTGTAAATAAACCTGAAATATTCCTGAATATGAACCCTCCGGGATTGGATCCTAATGGCCATGTTCTTAAAGACGGTGTAATAGAAGATCAAAAGTTCTATATGAATCATGGGCTGGTAAAGACTGAAGCTAATGTAGATAACATAGTTGATGACAGTTATGTACAGGAAGCACTGAAGGTATTAGGTGAATATAAGAAATAAGGAATGAGGGATAAAAAATGGTAGATCAGACTGCAGTTGCAGTGAAAATAAAACAGCAGGAAAAGAAAGAAAATTCCTCCGGAGTAGCAAACCGAAGAAAACTGTCTATAATATCACCAATTGCTTTATTACTGTTTTGGGAAGTGTTAGTTAGAACAGGCCTCCTTGACAGCAGGTTCTTCCCCGCTCCATCTACTGTATTGATAACCTTGGGTCAAATGGCTAAAAGCGGTTTGTTATTTTCAGACCTTGGCGTAAGCCTGTATAGAATATTTGGAGGGTTTTTACTTGGTGCAATTCCTGGGCTTATAATCGGTTTAACCATGGGTATATTCCCTATAGTTAAAATAATAATGGACCCGGTGGTTGCTGCCACCTATCCTATTCCAAAGCTTGCAATAATGCCGCTCATCATGATTTTGTTCGGGCTGACGGAATTTGAAAAGATGGTGGTTATAGCCTTGGGAACCTTCTTCATAGTGCTTATAAATACCTGTGCAGGAGTAATTAACCTGGATAAAATCTATATGGATGTGGCGAAAAACTATGGTGCTTCTAAAAAAGATTACTACATGACAGTAGCACTGCCTGGAGCACTACCGATGATATTTACCGGTTTGAAGCTTGGAATGGGGATGGCATTACTGCTCATTGTAGCTGCAGAAATGAACGGTGCTGCTTCCGGAATAGGCTATAGAATCTGGGAATCCTATTCCATATTCAATATTCCTGAAATGTATGTATCCTTTGTGATAATGGCTATATTGGGATATGCATTCACTGTGGTGCTGGATGAAATTGAGCGACGGGTTATTCCATGGAAAAATGAGTGAGAAGGTAGTGCAATGAGCGAATTAAATAATAATGACGCTAAAAGACCTAAAATAAAAATTGACCATCTGACTAAGGAATTTTATTCTAAAAAGAAAAAAATAATTGCTTTTCAGGATATAAATTTGGAAATAGGAAAAGGTGAATTCTGGTGTTTTGTTGGCCCAAGCGGCTGCGGAAAGACTACTCTTTTAAGGGTTTTGGCTGGGCTTGAAACAGCTACCTCCGGCACTGTGGAAGTGCTTCAGGAAGACAGCACAAAGCCGTTAAATTCAATGGTGTTTCAGGAGCATGCCATATTTCCATGGATGAGTGTTTATGATAATATTGCCTATGGGCTGAAAAACAGAAGGATACCAAAAAACGCTGTCAAGGAAATTGTAGAGGACTATATAGAGAAAACTGGCCTTAATGGTTTTGCAAAGACGTTTCCCTACCAGCTTTCCGGAGGGATGAAGCAGAGAGTAAGTATTGCCAGAGCCTTCGCCAATGATCCTGAAATTCTGCTTATGGATGAGCCCTTTGCTTCACTGGATGAACAGAACAGGCTGATACTTCAGCAGGAACTGCTTCAAATTTGGGAAAGCAACAGAAAAACTGTTATATTTATAACTCACAGCATAGACGAAGCTATATTCTTATCCGACCACATCATGTTGATGAGCGGACATCCCGGAAGCATTAAAAATGTATTTGATATCAGCTTTGACAGGCCAAGGGATATGACCAGCATAAGAAGTACTCCGAATTTCAATGAATGTTTTTCTACGATTTGGGGACAGCTGCGAGAAGAAGTAAAGCGGTAGTAATGAAATTGTATATGAAGAAAAAACTCCAGCCAATAAATCCAGGGTGTCCTGTACTTATTGGCTGGGAATTTAACATCCACATCCAAAAATATTACCACGGATACTCATTGCCATCATTGTCAATAAAAACAGGCCCTTCTATATCTTTACCGATTCTCTTAAACAGCTCTGTCAGTTTGCAGGCTGTTTCATATGGATCCAAGTGCGCATTGCTGCCGCCCATATCAGTCCTCATCCATCCGGGATGAACAGCAATCACGTTGACCTTTCTGTCCTTCAAGTAGTTGTGTAGTAACTTCGTCCCCATATTGAGAGCTGCTTTTGCCATGCAGTAGTCAAATTCCTTGACTCTTCCTGCAGTACTGATACTGCCGCTTTCCGAGGATATATTGACTATCAGTCCGTTTGCACTCTGTGTAATTAAAGGCAAAAACGCTTTTGTTACTCGCAGAGGCCCAACGGCATTAATGTCATATACAGGCAGACAATCGTCAAGATCTGTCTCTTCGAGAATATCAAAGGACGTAGCACTATGAACAGCTGCATTATTTATGATTATATCAAGTTTGTCAGTATATTGAGAAACTGTTTTTGCAGCTTTATTAACGGCTTCAGTGCCGACAACATCTATTTCTACAGGTATCAGGGCATCTCCATACTTTTCTTTAAGTTCGACCAATCCGCTTGCCTGCACATCTCTGGCGCAAGCAAAAACAACACCTCCATCTTCCAGGTACTTTCGGGTAAAACATAACCCAAGCCCTCTTGAGGCTCCTGTTATTAAAACTTTTTTGCACATCGTTCAGCTCTCCTTTTTTATTTCCTTATTTTCCACAGGAAATCTATACACCATTGTGTCCCTGAAAGAATCGGTCCACTCTATAACTTCTATGAATTGGTTTCTTAATACATCGAATATTCCCACAATTAATCACCTCAACTGTATTATAAATTATCTACGTCAAAAATGAAATAAATTTGTCGTGCAGTGCGCCTGTTATTACTTCAATCAAGTTTTTTAAAGGCTGAACCTTCTGTTTTATTCACCTATAATATTTGATGCTGGGCACAATATTAATTAATTCTTCTGAATATCCAAAGGGCCCTCTTGAAGCCCCTCCATACCGGCCCATTGCATTATAGAAGCCTTCATCGTTATAGCTGTTCCCTTCAAGTTGAAAATACAATTTGTTATAAATAAACGGGCTTGTTGAAAACATTATATGAAATTCTGAATATACAAACTCAATACCTAATCCGTTATTTTTCATAGTCTCTACAGCAGTATCATCCACTATATCCTTGGCTGTTGATTGTTTCCTTTTGAGACATGTATCCGTTAATTCCACTATTTTACCGAAATACTCATTATTCTTATCAATTTCCATTTATCCCCCCTATTGTAAATAATTATCTCCTGTGGTTTTGGAAGTTTAATCGGTCTACTTAAAGAAAATATTGCTGTTGTTATCAATATAAGTAAAGGAATAATAGCAAATAATTTCTTATTCCTGATTTTCATTGCCTCCCCTAATCGATATCAAGATAATTATAGCACATTTAATTACATATATATGACACTTTTACATTATATCCCACTGGTGTATTGTTTGAATTATATATGTAAAATGGCATCCTCATCAGCAGGATGCCATCTTTACGTTTATAGAGTTATACTTCTGAGTTATATTATGCATACCGGGATGTAAAATTCCCATTAAATGAGCACAGCCTCCGCTTTTGGCACAGCACGCATGCGGATACGGCGCCGTGCGTAAAAGAAGACACCTACCTGGCCAAGTCCTGCCAGCGCCCAGGTCACCGGATAGCAGGCAAAGAGCATTATCTCTGTGTGATGCCAGGTAAAGAAGGTCGCCAGCCAGACGATTCTAAGGAGGCAGGCTCCTACCAGTGTGCAGAGCATGGGAAGTATGGAATAGCCCATCCCTCGGGTAAGGCCCGGATAAACGTTCATTGTGCCGCAGGTGAAAAATGCAGCCATCATGATATCCATTCGCAGCATTCCCAGTTTAATAACCTCCGGATCGGAAGTATAAATACCGAGCAGCGGCCTTCCGAAAAGCAGTATCGTACCGCCCAGGATAAGCCAGGTACCGAAGATTAATACCGTGCACACCTTAGCAACTGTGTCAATCCGGTCATACTTCTTGGCGCCGATGTTCTGTCCGGTAAAGGCGATGGCCGCGTTATAATAGGCATTCATTGTGGTGCCGAGATAGTTTTCCACATTGCCGGCCGCAGAACTTGCAGCTACCATGGTTGAGCCGAAGGAATTGACACCTGACTGTATAAGCACATTTGAAATAGAGAACAGTAAGCCCTGGATGCCCGCAGGCAGGCCGATCCTCACAATGGCCTTCAGTTTTTGCCCATCA
>JAUZPH010000149.1 GCA_030706065.1 Bacillota bacterium
AGGGTCTGGTTATATTTACCTTTGGCTCAGAGGAAATTTTTTATGGGCGTAAAGGTGGAAATATAAATCGTATGCGGCCTTACAAGGTTGAGGTAAAAAGTACTCTCGGCGCAGGAGATACCTTTAGGGCCGGAGTAGTATATGGAGTTTTAAATGAATTTAGCGATAAGGATACGATAAAATTTGCAGCAGCTACTGCCGCTATGGTATGCAGCAGGTTTCCTATGGCATTGAACCCGCCCACGCTTGATGAGATTCTAAAATTGATGTCGTAGAAGGCAGTAATAGGTGCAAATATGTGGAGTGGGAGCTATACGGTAAGCCGAGGTACCGTTTCTGCAAAGAATCTCAGCTATAATGGAACTATTGCACCTGGTGGCACACAGAGCTTTGGGTTCAATATAAACTACAGCGGTACTCTTGTGAAACCTTCGAGCTTTACCTTGAACGCAACAGCTTGCCAGGTTCAATAAAATCAACAGAAGGCTTTAGAGAAAAATAAATCAATATAGAGATATCCACACCCGGCATATTTTCTAATGCTGAGTGTGGATTTTTTCATTTGCTATGTGGATAAAATTCAGATCCACTCCACAATATCATTTATGGGCTGACGGGTCTTTGGTCTCGGTTCCTTTACTCTGTAACCGAATGCAACCATGCAGGAGAGACCAAAACTTTTTTTATCCAGTACCCCTTCCTCTTCAAGTATGGCTTCAAGCTTTTCCCTGTCAAAGCCTTCGATGGGACAGGAATCAATACCTATCATTGCCGCAGCGGTCATCATGTTGGCAAGGGCTATATAGGTCTGTTTGCAGGCCCAGTCAAAAATTGCCCTCTCACTGTCCAAAAGCCGGAAGTCATATTTTGAAAAGTTCTCATAGAAATTTTGCCTTGCAAGCATTGCGTCCTCCGGTATGCCATGGGTATCTCTCATGATATGCAGAATATAATCCGAATCATACCTCATATCCTTTAGGGTACGGGCAAGTATTGATATAAAATGGCTTGCTTCAGGCAGCTTGCTCTGTGCCCCCCAGGATGCAGCCTTGATTTTTTCTCTGAGTTGGGGACTCTGCACTACTAAAAACTTCCACGGCTCAAAGCCAAAGGAGCTTGGAGACAGTCTTCCGGTCTCAAGGATAAAGTTAAAGTCCTCATCAGATATCTTTCTGCTTGGATCAAATTCCTTGCAGGCATGCCTGAAATTAAAGGCAGCTAATATTTGGCTTTTATTATCTTCCATAAACACAGCCTCCTACTAATTGATATTTTTCACACTGAAGAGTATCGCTATTAATGTATACATATACTTGAACAGTTATTCCGGGCAGCTGATTTAAGTTAAGAGAAGAAGAGGTATATGGATTAAATTTACAAATTGCTCCGAGTTTTGTACAATAGAATGATAAGGGCTATTAACTTGTGAGGGCATATAGCAATGGAATGGATAACGGAATGCACCGAGCAAGTTCGAAATCTATTCCTGGAGTGGTATCATGCCTTATCAATTACTGCCGGTTTCTCATAATTTCATGATGAAACGGGCTGTTTTACTGCAGTAAATTCATAGAAACAGATAATTGGGGGGATATGAATGGAGGATTGGAATCCAAATTTGTATTTGAGATTTGAAAAAGAAAGGACCCAGCCGGTTAAAGATCTTATCTCGCGGGTGAAAAAGGACGACGTAAGAAGAGTTGTCGATATAGGCTGCGGCCCAGGAAACAGCACAAGAGAACTAAAAAACAAGTGGCCTCAGGCTGATATTATAGGATTGGATAGCTCAGCCAATATGATAAAGAAGGCTAAGGAAGATATGCCTGAACTTCAGTGGATTATCGCCGATGCTGGAGGTGACCTGTCCTATTTGGGTAAGTTCGATATAGTTTTCTCCAATGCGGTAATTCAGTGGATACCCGGACAAGAAGGCCTTCTCGGAAGATTGTTTTCAATACTGGGGGAGGGTGGTGTACTTGCAGTACAGGTACCCAATACCAGCAATATGCCAATTCAGTGGGCTATTGACGAAATTGCGGGAATCGGAAAGTGGGACAGTATATTGAAAGGATATAAACAGGAGTTCTTTTATGAGGAGCCTGAATTTTATTATGACATTCTGTGCCGTCTTACTAAGGAACTATATATATGGGAAACGCGCTACTTCCATGTAATGGACGGACATCGACAGATAATCGAATGGATCAAGTCCACGGGAATGAAGCCTTATTTGGACAAACTGCCGGACGAAAGACTAAGAGAAGAATTCCAGGAGGATGTTCTAAAATTGCTTGAAAAAGAGTACCAGGTTCAAAAGGACGGTAAGGTACTGTTTCCTTTCAGGAGAATTTTCTTTACCGCATATAATGTAAAATGAATAAATGCCACCTGGAAAAAAATCAGAGTTAATATAAAATTTCATAATTACAAGGTTAATAATTTTCTGAAGGAAAAAACTCAAGAGAGGCAGTGATGGGTTATGAGAAGGAAAGAACTTGACTGGATAAGAAATCTTGCCGTACTTATGCTTTTTTTATATCACACTTCAGTAATTTTTGCATACTCCGGGGACTGGTATGTACGCTCGGGACAGAATAGCACCTTGTGTACTGTTTTTATTCTGTCAACATTCCCGTGGTACATGCCTTTGCTGTTTTTCATATCCGGTGCGGCGACTAAGTTCTCTCTGGAAAGCAGAGAGGAAAACCAGTACTTCAGAGAACGGCTTAACAGACTTTTGGTTCCTTTTTTATTTGGGCTTCTGGTCATAGTACCGCCGCAGACTTATCTTGCAAGACTTTGGAGAGGGCAGAACCCGGGCAGTTATTTCGAACATTTAAAATATTTCTTTACTCATGTAACTGATTTTACCGGCTATGACGGCAGCCTTGCTCCGGGACATCTATGGTTTATATTGTTTCTGTTTGTCATATCGTTACTTGGGATGCCATTGATAAAATTATTTAGAACACCTAAAGGTATATCTGCTATGCTCATATTAAAGAAAAAGCTTACAGGAAGAAATGTTTTATGGTGGCTGCTGCTCATATTTTTTATTTGTGAGATATTCCCTGAAATTGCAGGACAAAGTATCGTTATAGATTTGACTCTATTCCTTCTTGGCTATATTGTTTACAGTGATGAGGAATACTTGAAAGCCATAGATAAATATAAGAGAAGTTTTTTAATCATCACATTGGTTTTGATCCCAATCGGCCTGCTGTATTTTTATAATGCGGCGGAATTGAAGCTGGGTTTATTGAGTGAAATAGCCCAGGCACTGATTAAAGATGCCATAATGTCTTCCGCAATTGTATCAATCATCGGGTATGGGAGAGAATATCTGAATAGGGGCGACAGTGTCTTGAAATATCTGAATAAGGCCTGCTTCCCGGTATATATCTTACATCAGACAGTAGTTGTTATAACTGCATATTTTGTTTTACATATGAATCTTATAATATATGTTTCAATAATACTGATTGTTGTTGTCTCTGTAATTATCACCTTTACTGCTTATGAAATATGCAGAAGGATAAAATTTTTAAGAGTATTATTGGGAATGAAATAGAGGTGAAAGTATGATTTTGGAGACTGAAAGATTGATAATACGGGAGAATGAGGAGAGGGATCTCGATAAATTACATGAACTTCTTTCCGATAGAGAGGTGATGTACTATTTGGAGTTTGGAGCATCAACCAGAGATGATACAAGAAAAAATCTGAATCTGAGTATAGAAGAACAAGCCAGAGGTAAGGATAGGGAGAAGTTCTACTTTACCATAGAAGAAAGAGGCGTCGTAAATTATGTAGGACAAATTGGCTTTGATATAATTGCAAGAAACGAAAGCGGCGGCATATGTGATCTGGGTTATTTTATTCATAAAAGATATTGGGGAATGGGATATACCACTGAAGCAGCAAGGAGCCTGATAGATTATATCTTCAGCAGCTTTATTATCCATAAGATAGAGACCGGCTGCAACAAGGACAATAAGGCCTCCGAGAGGGTTATGATAAAGTGCGGCTTCAGAAAGGAAGCGGAACTTCAGAAGCATAAGTGGTTTATAGACAAGTGGAGCGACAGGTTGGTCTATGGTTTGTTGAGAGAGGAGTGGGAAAATCGAGAAAAATAAAAACTTACATTCATAATGCATTATTCCTCGATATTTGAAATATAAAATAATAGCAAATAATAGTCGAGGAGGATAGTTATGTCCCAAGTACTGTCGTTGATAATTCCTTTAATATTTTCAGGGATATGCCTGAATGTCATCTATGTAATAGTCCACAGCGCAATGAATGATGGGACATTGGAGGCTTTAAAAGAAAAGAATAACATGAAGAAACGAACTCACTGACAGGTAAAAGCAAAGGTATATGAAATAAAGAACCCATGATACCCGGAACATATTGGAACCATGACATAATAAACAAAAATATTTATATATTAAGCCGATAATTGAAAAGTCTATCTGAAAATAGGCCTTTCATCCTGCCGGGGATGGAGGGCCTATTTTTAATCTGCAGCAAGTATTCAAAAAGATTCTAAGAAAATATTATTTGACGATAAAATTACATAAATTTGAAGAAAAATATTGCAATAAGAAGTCGGGAATGTCTGGACAAGCTTATTGGTGTAGTAATGGAAAAGTGATGAACCGTCCCCTTAACTGTATTCGACATAAGTCATTGATAACTTTCAAAATACAATAAAAAGTATTAGAATTTGTGACATAATAGTTATTAAGTGCATATAATTTGTACTACAGGATGTATTTGTAGTTTTAGTTAAAATATTGTATAATTATACATTGTAGGGGTCTTATTCACAAAGTGAATAGGATAGTAGTATAAGGGGTTCTAATTCCAAGTGAGAGGTATAATTGTCCTATATCGGCTGTAAAGGGCCTGTTTTGTGACAGATATAAGTTGAATTTTGGTATTTGAAACTCTGGAGTAGGAGTGGTAAAAATGAGTAATGTAAAGTTTTTTTCCGGGGACAGTGTTCCTTTGGAAATGCACAAGGTGCGTATTGTCCAGAAGTTAAACCTTGTACCCATTGAGAGGCGCCTGGAGGCTATCACCGAGGCAGGAAACAATACCTTTTTGTTAAAGAACAGGGATGTTTTCATGGATATGCTGACGGACAGCGGGGTAAATGCAATGAGTGACAAGCAGCTGGCGGCCATGATGGAGGCCGATGACAGCTATGCAGGGTCAGAGACTTTTACAAAGCTTGAAAACAAGATTGCAGATATTTTCGGAAAACGTTTTTTCCTACCTGCACATCAGGGAAGGGCATGTGAAAATATCCTTTCCCAGGCATTTGTAAAGCCCGGGTCCATCGTTCCCATGAATTATCATTTCACCACCTCCAAGGCCCATGTGGTTTTAAACGGCGGCATGGTTGAGGAGATAATAATTGATGAGGGGCTGAAGGTTAACAGTGAATATCCTTTCAAGGGAAATATGGACATTGAAAAACTAAAAGCATTAATTGAAAAGCATGGCACTGAAAAAATAGCCTTTGTACGTTTGGAGGCAGGTACAAATCTGATTGGAGGTCAGCCATTCTCTCTTGAAAATATGAGGGAGGTACGCAAGGTGTGCAGCGATTTCGGCATCATGGTTGTACTTGATGCAAGCCTGCTGGCGGATAACCTTTACTTTATAAAGACAAGGGAAGAAGCCAGCAGGGATATGTCAGTAAGAGAGATTACAAGGGCTATGGCAGACCTTTCAGATATAATCTATTTCTCAGCACGTAAGCTTGGCTGTGCCCGCGGTGGCGGAATATGTACAAACAGTGAGGAGATATATTTAAAAGTCCGGGAACTTGTTACACTTTACGAAGGCTTCCTGACCTATGGAGGCATGTCTATACGCGAAATTGAAGCTATTGCAGTAGGGCTGGAGGAGACTATGGATGAAAATATGATAAACCAGGGCCCTCAGTTTATTGCATACATGGTTGATGAGCTTCAGAAAAAGGGCATACCGGTTATAACTCCTCCCGGAGGGTTAGGCTGTCATATCAACGCCATGGAATTCCTTGACCACATTCCCCAAAGCCAGTACCCAGCAGGAGCATTGGCAGCTGCCTTGTATATTGCCGGCGGCGTCCGAGGGATGGAAAGAGGTACTCTGTCAGAACAGAGGGATGAACAGGGAAATGAAGTATTCTCGAATATGGAACTTCTCCGTCTGGCCATGCCGAGGCGTGTATTCACTCTTTCCCAAGTCAAATATGCTGTTGACCGTATAGCCTGGCTGTATGAAAACCGCAGGCTGGTGGGAGGCTTGACCTTTGTAGAAGAGCCGAAGATGTTGAGATTCTTCTTCGGAAGGCTTGCTGCAACCTCCGATTGGCAGCAGAAGCTTGTTGCCAAATTTAGAGAGGATTTTGGAGATAGCCTGTAAAATTAAATCAGATAGATTACGCAATAATGCATCAAAAAAAGGGGATAAGTGTTTATATAAAAGACAGTATGGGACAGAATTACAGCCTACTGTCTTTTTTACAGCAAAAAATGAGTGGAAATTTTGCAGCAGGTAGAACAATTAGGACATTTTTTCATATTATATATTAGATTAAATCATAAAACTCCTCCTTACATGTAATTCTGTAGGTTTTTATTAAAGGTACCGAAACTAATGTAACGATAGAAGTCACTTAAATCAAAGAGGGTTTGTCTACAACAAAGGAGGTGTCTAAATGGACGTTCAACAGATTGTACACTTTTTCAGAGGGGCCAGGGTAACAATTATAACTACTAATACTGCAGCCCCCATAGCTACAGGAGAAGTTCTGGATGGCGATATCCTGACAAATACGTTGAGTATAAAGTTGACATCACCATATAACGGATTTCAGACAGGAACAACAGTATTGTTCAATGTTCATGACATAGTAGCAATATCATAAGCAAAACGGAGAGAAAATATTATACGAGGAGGCATATGTATGGATTTACGACAGATTATTGATAGATTCAGGGGAGTAACTGTGACAATTACCACCACCAGTGTAGCTGCACCATTTGCTACTGGAGAAGTTCTTGACGGCAATCTGCTGAATAATATCCTGGCAATAAAGCTGACGGCAGCCTATGATGGGCTTCCGGCGGGAGCTACTGTTTTCTTTAATCCGGCACAGATAGTGTCAATAGGTTAGGAATTTATGGCCCCGGCACATCAAGTGCCGGGCTTTTAAGTGCAGTAAATACATACTTTACCATTCTGAACCTGCAATCATTAAGTTATTTGTCTAAAAATTCAGGATTATTCTTTATAAAACCCTCCCAGGACTGTTTCGTACCCTGGTAAAGCTCCTCGGGGGAGGCTTGAAGTCGCTTTTCCGTGCCGGCATAGCCAATTTCCAAATCCCCCTTCTCCAATCCATAAAATACTGCATCAGCAAAGGCATCAACATTTACTCCAAAGGTATGAAGCCCGACACCGCCAAGGTCCGTGTTTACCGCCGGCGGGAAAACTTCAAAAACCCTTATGCCGTTTTTTTCAAGCTGCAACCTCAGGGATACCGTGAAGGAATGGAGGGCAGCCTTGGTGGCACTGTAAACTGGAACCCAGACACCGGGAGCCAGTGCCAGGCCGGAGGAGATATTTATTATAGCTGCGGACTTCCTTTTCAGTAAAACAGGAGCAAAAAGCAGGGAAAGATGAATTGGGGCATCAAGATTGATTGCTATTTCATTATTGTAATAGCTCCAGCTGTTGGCTGCATTCAGAAGGTTTATTCTCTGTTGAATACCGGCATTGTTCACAAGAATATTAAAGTCATGGAAGTGATTTTTTACCCAATTGAATAAAGATAACCGGTCTCTTTCATCTGACACGTCGCAGACCCTGGTGTGAATGCCGGGGAACCTGGCTTTCGCCTCTCTTAATTTATCCTCACGCCGCCCTGCGATTATAACCTCGCTTCCTGCATTTATAAAGCGTTCTGTCAATGCCAGGCCGATGCCTGAGGCTCCGCCGGTGATCAAAACAGTATTTCCGGATAAATCCATATTACTTCCTCCTAAAAAACATAGATTGCTCAAGTTGGCAACCGTTATGGTGTAACAGAATTGAATACAAACATTAGAATCACCAAATGAGCGTGAATTATTCTATTTAAGAAGAAATTTTAAGTACCAGGGCCTTTTTATTTCAATGGCGTTGTAGATGCAGAGTTCATGGCAGCAGAAGCACCT
>JAUZPH010000015.1 GCA_030706065.1 Bacillota bacterium
AGGTAATCCTCGTTATATCTTATGCTTCTGTTTATTATGCTGTAAGCTCTTGTTGAAACCAAATCCAATTGAAGCATCGGGTCCTCGGGATTCTTTGGCACTTTTGTTATTATTGTCAGGTTGGATTCTGATTTTATCTCTTTAAGTATCTCTGCTCCTTTCGGGTTAAAACCCAGAACCCTTACATAACTGCATCTTTGTTTTGAGAGTTTATAGTCGCTAAACCTTTCAAAACCTATAAAATATTGAGCAAGTATACGGCTTATTCTTGTATATGTATATCTTTTGGTCTTTATACCCTGGATGGCTTCCTCCATATTAGACGATGATAATAGGGCTTTATATACCCTCTTATATAAACCTTCACCTGTATCTGGAATACCTTTCATTGTTTCATTTATGTCAACTGCAGCCTTAAATCTGATATAATCAAAAACATTTTCCGGATAGGTGAAATCATAATTTTTCTCAATTAACTGCATAATAATACTTAAGGAAGAAGCGGGTAGAAGGTGTTCAAGAGCTTCACTGTCAAGGTTTTCTTTAAGAAGCTTTCTTACAGCAGTAGCGCTGGAAAATGTTCCGGTTATTTCCGCGTTATTATAATCCCCACCGCGTCGTTCTATAGTAACTGGTATTATCTGTGACTTGTTTTGAATTATACTTTTGCAGTATTCGATTCCTAATATGTTATTGGATGTTTCAAGAATACCGCATTCAAAAGATTGGGATTTGCCCGTTAGAGAAAAGTACTCCCCCAATGCTTTACTTCGTGCCGAGGGAAAAGGGTAACCTTCAGCCAAATATGTTTTTAACCGGTCTTTATATATGTCCGGTTCTTGAGATAAAACTTTTGCAACCTCCATAAGAGGTTTAGTTTTCCCGGTTTCACTGCCAAAGGATAAGGACCCGATAATCTTTAAATCATCAAGAATGGACACAGCCCCCTTTGCAAAAGTTTCTGCAGAAGAAATTGCATAGGCTGCCGGCAGCTCAATTACAAGGTCTATGCCATTTTTAAGAGCCATTGCTGTCCTGGTCCATTTATCAATAAGTGCGGGTTCGCCTCTCTGAACAAAATTACCGCTCATTATTGCAATAAGTCCGTCACATTTTGTAAGTTCCCTTGTCAGATCTATCTGGTATTTGTGGCCATTATGAAGAGGGTTATATTCACAAATAATAGCACTTATATTCATTTGCATCACCATTTCTTAAAGGATATCTATAGCTTCGGAAATTTATATTTTAATCTATCGCCTACGAAAAATCGGTGAAGATTCTATATTTTCTCCGGCGAAAACTAAAGGCTTAAATTTCCGCATCTGTATACACAACAATATATATTATTATGCCAAAATAAGCAAAATATTTCTCAAATTTGTGCTTATTACAAATCCGGATTATCAAACAACTACAATGTATAAACGGAATTTTCAAAATATTGTGAATTGCACCAATTGGTGAATTTCTATAGTAGGGGAGGAATTTTGGTTTTTTTGTTGAAAATCATATTGGATGAGGAGTATATTTATTATAGCCTGTTATGTTTGAAAGGAGAAATGAACATGGAATTGATGAAAAAGATTTGGCAGATGGCACAACAAGATAGAAAGAGAATTGTACTGCCAGAGGGTGAGGAGGAAAGAACGCTGATGGCCTGTGAAAAGATTAAAGATAATGGCCTGGCGGAACTTGTACTCGTAGGAAATGAAGAAATAATCAGATCAAAGGCTAAAGAAGTTGGAGCCAATATTGAGGGGGTTAAGATAGAAGACCCTGATAAGAGCGAAAAGACTGAACTTTTCACAAAAGAATTCTACGAACTAAGAAAAAGCAAGGGAATGACTATGGAAAAGGCTGAAAAAATAGTCAGAGACCCGTTATATTTTGGAACTATGATGGTTAAATTAGGTTATGTAGACGGTATGGTTTCCGGAGCTGTTCATACTACAGGTGACCTGTTGAGACCCGGACTTCAGATAGTAAAAACAGCACCGGGAGTATCTGTAGTATCGAGCTTTTTTATAATGATGGTACCAGGCAGTAAATTCGGGGAAGAGGGAATGCTGTTGTTTTCCGATTGTGCTGTTAATCCCGATCCAAATGCAGAACAACTGGCATCTATAGCAATTGCCACAGCTGAAACCGCAAAGAATCTATGCGGAATTGATCCGAGAGTAGCAATGCTTTCATTCTCTACAATGGGAAGTGCTGACCATGAACTGGTAGAAAAGGTTAGAACTGCAACTGAAATAGCCAAGGAAAGAAGACCGGACCTTTTAATAGACGGTGAGATGCAGCTTGATGCAGCCATAGTGAGAAAAGTAGCTGATCAGAAGGCCCCACACAGCAAGGTTGCAGGAAGTGCAAATGTACTTATATTCCCGGACCTACAGGCTGGTAATATTGGTTACAAACTAGTACAAAGATTTGCAAATGCTGAAGCTATCGGACCTATTTGTCAGGGTTTTGCAAGACCTATAAATGACTTGTCAAGAGGCTGCAGCGCCGATGATATAGTGAATGTCGTTGCTGTAACTGCTGTTCAAGCCCAAAAAAATATTTGAAGTAGAGGTGTTTTAAATGAAAATTCTAGTTATTAACTGTGGAAGTTCATCACTAAAATATCAGTTAATAGATATGTCTCATGAAGAGGTAGTAGCTAAGGGGCTTGTTGAGAGAATAGGTATTGAAGGTTCAATGCTTACTCAAAAGGTTGAAGGAAGGGAAAAGTATATTATCCAAAAGCCTATGAACAATCACCAGGATGCTATCAAAACAGTTCTGGATGCACTGGTAGATGAAAGTAATGGAGTTATTGCAAGCCTTTCAGATATCTCTGCTGTTGGACACAGAGTTGTACATGGCGGTGAAAAATATGCTGAATCAGTGCTGATTGATGATACCGTAATGCAAGCTCTGGATGAATGCGTAAAGCTTGCACCGCTTCACAATCCACCGAATATTACCGGTATAAAGGCCTGCAGAAATTTAATGCCTGAAGTACCTATGGTCGCTGTATTCGATACCGCCTTCCATCAAACAATGCCGACGGAGGCTTTCGTTTATGCACTACCATATGAATACTATGAGAAACATGGAATAAGAAGATACGGTTTTCACGGGACTTCCCACAAGTATGTGTCGAGTGTTGCTGCAAATATGCTTGGCCAGGATATAAAGGATTTAAAGATTATTACCTGTCACCTTGGGAATGGCGCAAGCTTGACTGCCATTAAAAACGGAAAGTCCATAGATACAAGTATGGGCTTTACACCACTTGAAGGGCTTGTTATGGGAACAAGGTGTGGAGATGTGGATCCCGCTGTTGTTACTTTCATGGTGAAGCAGCTTGGACTGTCTGCTGCAGAAGTTGACAATGTTATGAACAAAGAAAGTGGAATACTTGGAGTATCAGGTGTAAGCAGTGACTTCAGGGATGTTGAAGGAGCAGCCGCTTCAGGAGATAAGAGAGCTCAGCTTGCACTTAATATATTCTATTACAGAGTTAGGAAATATATAGGTTCCTATGCTGCAGCCATGGGCGGAGTTGACTGCATCGTATTTACTGCCGGACTTGGAGAAAATTCTCCCGAAACCAGGGAAGCAGTTTGTGAAGGCCTTGAATTCCTCGGAATCAAAGTTGACAAAGCAAAGAATAAGGTAAGGGGCAAGAGTGAATTAATCAGTACTTCTGATTCAACAGTGAAAGTTTTAGTTATACCCACAGACGAAGAAATGATGATAGCACGGGACACTTTAAGCCTTATATAGTTTTATTATATATCGTGTCCCGGGTGTTTTCTCCGGGACACATAAGTTTATATCTTAAATTGTAAACATAATATAAATTATTTAATAAGCTTAACTTGACATTTCTTAGGGTACTTTATATAATGAATGTGGCTGCTCTGAAAAATATCTATCTGCGAGGAGTGAAAAGGTAGCTTTGACTCGAGCTATGCATTTCTGGTGCATAAACGCGTATGCGTAAGGAATAGCAAAATTATTCCAGAGCCTAACATATGTATATTGACGTTAATGATATTAGTAAAAGAAAAGACGTTTGCAAGGCCATTAATATCAGCATTAAGCCGGATGATATCTTAAAAGAAGATTCAGAGATTAAAGTTCTGGATAATATTGATTTCGAAGGTAAAATCTATATGGATGAAGACATATTTTACCTCGATGGGAAGATTTCCGGACTTTTGGCTTTAACATGCTCTAGATGTCTTGAAGGATTCGATTTTCCTTTGAATATTGAGATGCATGAGAAATTATCTTTAGTTCCTAACGATGAAGATGATTCAATTATCTTCGTTGATAGTGATAAAATAAATCTTAATGAACTAATAGAAAACAATATTCTAATGTCTTTACCATTTAAGAAATTGTGTAGTGAAGATTGCAAGGGGTTATGCCAGAGTTGTGGAAGCAATCTGAATAGGGAAAAATGTGACTGTGAAAATGGGAATGTTGATCCTAGGCTGGCAAAACTAAAAGATTTGTTTTTTACTGATTAAGGAGGTGTTACAATGGGAAATCCAGCGAGAAGATTTTCGAAGGCTAGAAGAGATTCTAGAAGAGCTCAGACTTTCAAATTAAGCTTACCAGGCATAGTTGAGTGTCCACAGTGCCATGAGATGAAGTTAGCTCATAGAGTGTGCAAGAAATGTGGTTACTACAAGGGAAAAGAAATCATAAATCAAGAAAAATAAAGAAAGTCCAGTGACTTTCTTTTATTTTAAAGAAAATGGGGGAAAGGGATGATGGTATGAGGATATCCGTAGATGCAATGGGTGGAGATAATGCTCCCACAGCCGTGGTTGAAGGATGCGTTGAAGCCTTGAAGGAACTTGATGTACATATTACTCTTACGGGCCCGAAGGATATAGTATTAAATGAATTGAAAAAGTATCAATATGACAGTTCTAAGATAGATGTAATTGATGCTCCTGAGGTAATAAGCCCAAATGAACATCCGGTGATGGCAATACGAAGGAAAAAGAAATCCAGTATCTGTACGGCTCTTAATCTTGTTAAAACCAAGGATTGTGACGCAGTTATTTCTGCTGGAAGCACCGGAGCCTTTTTAGCCGGATCCCTGTTTATAATCGGAAGAATCAAAGGCGTTGACAGGCCTGCGCTGGCTCCTATTATGCCTGGAAGAAACGGTTCCTTCATGGTGATAGATGTAGGGGCTAATGCAGAATGCAAGCCCCAGAATCTGCTTCAATTTGGAGCCATGGGAGCCGTTTATATGAAGGAAGTTATGGGGATTAATAATGTTTCAGTCGGGTTAATCAACATTGGTGCAGAGGAAGAAAAGGGAAATGAGCTTACAAAATCATCCTACAAGCTTCTTAGGGAATCTGATTTGAATTTTATAGGCAATGTTGAACCAAGAGACATATCCAGTGGCGATGTTGATGTTTTAGTATGCGATGGCTTTGTGGGTAATACAGTACTGAAAATGTATGAGGGTGTTGCTTCAAATATCATGCATATTCTGAAGGATGAAATGATGTCATCCTTTAGGACAAAAGTTGGTGGACTTCTGTTAAAGCCCATGTTTAAAAGATTTGCCAAGAAATTTGATTATAAAGAAGTTGGCGGCTCACCTTTCCTGGGAGTTGATGGAATCTGCTTAAAAGCTCATGGAAGTTCCGATGCCAGGGCTATAAAAAATGCTATAAAGCAGGCGCATCTGCTTAAAAGTAAAAATGTCATTGAAAAAATTAGAGAAAGTATAACTAATAACTTGACAGAGTAGAATAATTATTGCAAAATAATCTTGTTGACGGTATTTTTGTTATATACTATTATCTAATTGTAGGTTTGCATAGGAGGTGATATCATGGTATTTGAGAAGGTAAAGGAGATCATTGCAGACAAATTAAGTTTGGAAGCAGACGAAATTACACTGGAATCTTCATTTATAGATGATTTGGGAGCTGATTCTCTTGATTTAGTAGAGCTTATAATGGCTCTTGAAGATGAATTTGATTTGGAAATCCCAGATGAAGAGGTTGAAAACATCACTACAGTAGCTAATGTAGTAGAGTACATAAAGGCTCACAGTGAAGAATAGGAAAAAATTATTAAGTCCCGTTTCTACGGGGCTTTAATTGTATGGATATTCTTTACGTAAACTTAATTTAAACTTGTTCGAAAACATCGAATCTTTACCGATTTTTTGAACAAGTTTAAATCTTAGTTGGAGTTTAATATCCATAAATTTTTTATGATAACTTGACTTATGCATGCCTCAAAATATCGGTTTTTTACTCTTTTGAGGTATGTATAAGTTGATAGTTTTAAACATCTAATAAGTATGAAAGTTATGATGATATTTATAAAGGGGCAGATTTTATGAAAATTGACCACGGAAGATTGGAGGAACTGGAAGGCAGATTGGGGATAAGCTTCAAGGATAAAACGCTGCTTAATATAGCTATCACGCACAGTTCCTATGCAAATCAGAGGAAAGATATAAAATACAATGAAAGATTGGAGTTTCTTGGTGATTCAGTGCTTCAACTTACGGTAACAGAGTATTTATATAAAAATTATAAAGACAAGAGTGAAGGCGAACTCACAAAGATAAGGTCCTTGATCGTATGCGAAAACTCTCTTTTCGAAATTGCTCGGGAGTGGAGTCTGGGGCAATATATATATATGAGCAAAGGTGAGGAAAGCACCGGTGGCAGGGAGCGTGTATCGATTCAGGCTGACTGTGTTGAGGCTATAATTGCAGCAATATACCTAGATAAGGGCTTTGAGGAAGTTAAAAGGTACATCTTGACTATTTTCCATGACATGATTCAAAAAGCTATAAAGAACGAGATTGTACTGGACTACAAGACGAAACTTCAGGAATTGCTTCAGAAGAACGGAGAAGTTTGTATTCAATATTTACTGGTAAAGCATGAAGGCCCTCCACACCGCAGAAAATTCTTCATCAATGTCTTTGTGAATGATGAATTCAAGGGTGAAGGCAGTGGGTTCAGCAAGAAGGAAGCAGAGCAGATAGCTGCTAAGAATGCATTACATAGAATGGAGGCAGACATTGAATAAAAGACACTATATTATACCAATATTCGTTCCTCATGAAGGCTGCCCTCATAACTGCGTATTTTGCAACCAGAACTCCATAACCGGCCAACTTCAGTCTGTAAATGCGGAAATGGTCAGAACTACTGTCGAGCAGTACTTTGAAACTATGGATCGAAAAAACAGTATAATCGAGATTTCATTTTTTGGGGGTACATTCACTGCAATCCCATCTGACAAACAGGTTGAGTTACTGACAGCAGCAAAAAAATATAAGGATTCAGGCTGTATTGATTATATTCGGCTGTCTACACGTCCGGACTACATTGATGATGAAATTTTGACAAGACTCAGAAATTTCTCTGTAGATATAATAGAATTAGGTGTTCAATCCCTGGATGATGAGGTCTTAAAATTAGCAGGACGTGGCCACACAAAAAATGATTCTATAAATGCTTCTAGGAAAATTAAAGAATATGGTTTTACTTTGGGACATCAAATTATGTTAGGGCTCCCAGGAGACGATTTTAATAAGGATTTAAATACTGCAAGGGATTCACTGGAACTTAAGCCTGATTTGTGCCGGATTTATCCTGCACTTGTACTTAAAGATACACCGATGGAGATTATGTATAAACGGGGTTTATATAAACCATATACTTTAAATGAAGCAGTTTATATAGCAAAAAAACTGTACTGTATATATAAATACAACAGTGTGAATGTAATAAGAGTTGGACTGCAGGCCACGGACAATATATCCGAAGGGAAAGATATAATAGCAGGGCCTCATCATCCTGCTTTTCGGGAACTGGTTGAAGGAAGCCTGCTCTGCGATATGATTAAAGATGAAGTCAACATCCTTGAAGGTATAGTAAATATATTTATTAATCCCAAGTACATCTCAAAGTTATACGCTAATAAGAAACAATACTTCCATGAGATTGAAAAAGAACTAATACCACTTAAACTTTCTGTTACCAGTTATGATAGTGTTGAAATTGGATCAATAATGTTCAGCCATGAAACTGAATGTTGGAATATGTCGATAAATGATTACATTTCTAAAAAGGTTACAGAAGGAAAAATATATAATTGTATAGAATATTAAATACAGTAACTTTATATATTTATAATAGGGGGAATAGTTTTATGGAAGTATTAAAAGTATCAGCTCAATCTCAACCAAAATCCGTTGCAGGCGCATTAGCTGCAGTACTCAGAGTGAATTCCGCTGCAGAAGTGCAAGCTGTAGGTGCAGGAGCCGTTAATCAAGCAGTTAAAGCTATAGCAATTACCAGAGGATTTGTAGCTCCCAATGGCATAGATTTAGTGGTGATTCCAGCCTTCTCGGAAATTACCATCGAAGGCGAAGAAAGAACGGCTATTAAGTTTATAGTAGAGCCTAGATAAGGATAAGTGAACCCCATGCTCCGGCATGGGGTTATTTTTGTTGATATTTTGATATAATTACTATAAACTGTTATAATGAAACTACTGTTTTTAAAGGGTTTTTATGAACGAAGCCTTGTTAATATCCAAGTTAAAACCCTATGGAAGTATTAAATAATAAGGAGTGTTTACTTCGATGAACGAGAAAAAGAGAAGAAGCATGGTCAGGATACTTACAGGAATTATTATGTTAACCTTTTTGCTTTCAATAATTGCAGCATTGGCTGGCAGCCGATAGGAGTGGGATTATGTTTCTTAAATCACTGGAAATCAGAGGCTTTAAATCCTTTGCCGATAAGACGGAATTAAAATTCAAGCATGGTGTTACTGCTGTTGTGGGGCCGAATGGCAGTGGTAAAAGCAATATCTCCGATGCAGTAAGATGGGTACTGGGGGAGCAAAGCATAAAGAGCCTTAGAGGTGGAAAGATGGAGGACGTTATCTTTGCTGGTACCATGTTCAGGAAACCTGTAGGTCTGGCGCAGGTTGCCATAACCTTGGACAACAGCGATTATGAACTTCCTATTGATTTCTCGGACGTGACAGTATCCAGAAGGCTGTATCGTTCCGGTGAAAGCGAATATTATATAAATAATACTATCTGCAGGTTGAGGGATATTCAGGAATTATTTATGGATACCGGTATAGGAAAGGAAGGCTATTCGATAATCGGCCAGGGAAAGATTGATGCAATATTGAGCGGAAGACCTGAGGAGAGAAGGAATCTTCTTGAGGAAGCTGCGGGTATTGTCAAGTTTAAAAGCAGAAAAGAAGATGCTGAAAAAAAGCTGGAAAACACAGATCAAAATTTAATCAGAATAAATGATATATTATCCACCTATGAGGAAAGGCTGGAACCTTTAAGGCTTGAACATGAAAAAGCAAAAAAGTTCATAGAACTGTCCACCAAACTAACAGAAAAAGAAGTTTCAATGATTATTCATTATATCCAGAAAAATGATGAAAGGATAAAGGCTTATTCGGAGGTTATCCAAACTATAGATAGTGAGATACTTGCCTGTAATTCACAAAAAGAAAAGCTAAAGGACTATTTGGACAAGCTTTATGAAGAATTGGAAGAACATGAGAAGCTGAGTGCAAGTGATAGGGAAAAATATTATACAAGCCTGAATATGAAGCAAAAGGTTCTTTCGGAAAATCAGGTATTTACAGAAAGGATTGCCAACTACAAAGAGAATATAGCCAGGTATGAAAAAGAAAAGGCAGACCTTTCAGTTAAGCTGTCCGAGGCCTCTCTCCAAAGGGTTACACTGGAAGAAGAGTTCAAAAAAATTCAGGCTGAACAGTCAGAGACTAAAGACGGCATTATCAGGCTTGAAGCTCAGCTCGACTCTATAAATGATGACATTGGAACCACTGAAAGTGAGCTTTTATCCCGCAGGAACGAACAGATAGAGCTACTGCGGAAGATTACAGACTTCAAGAACGAAGTCACTTCTACGGGAATAAATTATGATAACCTAAACAAGAGGCAGGAGCAGCTTAAGTTATCTTGCGAAAATGCGCAATCATCTCTGGCTATAAATACAACCACCGCGGAGGCTCTGGAGGTGGAAAAAGCCAGGGTGCAGAGGGAGATACAGGAACATGAAGACAATACAAGAGAATCTAAAAGGCTTCTTACAAATGTAAACAAAGATATTGCGGAAAAAGAAAAAACTCTCAAGGACATCACTCAAAGCCATAATAGGTTGGAGGCAAGCCATAATGCATTAATGAATCTTGAAAAGCACTATGAGGGTTATAACAGATCTGTAAAGTCCCTGATGATTAATATAGAGGAAGGCAAAATACAGGGGGTCAAGGATAAGGTCTATCTGCTGGGAAATGTCATAAAAGTGCCTGACGGTATGGAAACTGCCATAGAGATAGCATTAGGTGGTGCAGTTTCAGATTTGATTACCGAGGACGATACTACAGCAAAACAACTTATAAATCATCTAAAAATGAATAATCTTGGAAGGGCTACATTCCTACCCCTTAATATAATTGATGGAAAAAAATTAAAGCTCAGCAATGAAATATTGAAACTCAAGGGCCTGATTGGTATAGCCAGCGACATAGTTCAATATAACAGTCTTTTCACTTCTGCAGTAAATTATGTTCTGGGACGTACCATCATCTGTGATAGTATGGATAATGCCCTGAATATTGCCAAGAAAACCTCTTACAATTTCCGGATAGTTACACTATCCGGAGATGTAGTAAATCCGGGAGGATCGTTAACCGGAGGAAGCCAGCAGAACAAGTCTACCAATGTGCTGGGCAGAAAACGTGAAATAAAAGAATTGAGTATTAAAATTGAAGAAGTGAAGAAGGAATTAATTCTTCTTACTGAGGAACTTAACTCTTTAAAGAAGGATCAGAATGAGCTCGACCATTCTATTTTAAATGAAAGGGATCAGATACATTTTAAACAGATTGAGATTGCCAGGATACAGGGAAAGATAAATGCCATTCTTGAAGACACGGAAAAATTAAAGCAAAACATAAAAACCATTCTCTTTGAACTGCAGTCTGGAGAACTGAAACTTCAGCAATTTACAGGCATGATACAGGATATCGAAGAACAAAAGGCTCAAGTTTCTCTGCAGGAAGCAGAGAACAGAAGAGTCATTGAGGAACTTCAAATGGCAGTACAGCTAAAGAAGGATGAAGTAGAGAAGATTAAAGAGAACCATATAAGGCTCAAAATAAACAAGGCACAGATAGATGAAATTGTAAACACTAAAGCAAGAGATATGGAAAGAATTTCTACGGAATTAAACCTTTCTTATTCTAGAAAAGATGAATTGGATGCAGAAATTCAAAAGACCAGCGTGGATATAGCCGATAGTCAGCAGAAAATTATAGGCAATGAAGCACTTATCGAGTCTATTGATAATGAAGTTTTAAGCTATGAAGATAAATTCAAGGAATATGAAGTAATAAAAATTGCAAAAAAAGAAGATATTAAAAAGAAAACTCAAGAATATGAGGATATGGAACTTAACATTACAAATAAGGAAGCAGACAGGCACAGACAGGAAATAAACAAAATAAAATATGAAACAGAGAAGGAAAACCATTTTTCAAAACTAAATGATGAATATAATTTAACTCTGGCGGAAGCACAAAAATATAAGAGGGAGATTGATAATCCGGATGAACTCAGAAAGGAAGTTGCTTCACTGAAATCAAGCATTACAGAATTGGGTGTAGTAAATGTAGGCTCTATCGAAGAATATGAGAGTCTGACTGAAAAGTATACCTTTATGAACGGTCAGAGAGAGGATCTGATTAATGCCAAGCATGAATTATGCGGAGTAATAAATGAAATGACAGCAAAGATGAAGGAAGTATTCAACGTAAACTTCAATCTGCTGAGGGTATATTTCAATGAGACTTTCAGAGAACTGTTCAAGGGAGGAAGTGCAGACCTGATCCTTGGTGAAGGTGACGAACTTACTGCAAATATAGATATCAATGTTCAACCTCCGGGGAAAAAATTGCAAAATATCAATTTGATGTCTGGTGGAGAAAAGGGGCTTTCGGCTATTGCACTGCTCTTTGCCATTTTAAAGATGAAACCTACTCCCTTCTGTATACTAGATGAAATTGAAGCTGCACTGGATGATGCCAACGTCTCAAGATATGCTGAATTCTTAAAGGCCTTTTCCGAAAATATTCAGTTTATCGTAATAACTCATAGAAAAGGTACTATGGAAGCCAGTGATGTTTTATATGGCGTAACAATGGAGGAAAAAGGCGTTTCAAAAATAGTTTCTGTAGATTTATCCGTTAGTTAAGATGTGTGGCTCTAAAATTGATGAATTCAGAAGTAAATACACACATCAATAGAAAAGGAGGTATTATTATGTTTGGTGGATTTTTTGATAAACTTAAAAGCGGGCTTTCCAAGACTAAATCCACTTTTACCGATAAGGTGAGTGAAATATTAAAACTCACGGTTTCGATAGATGAGGATATGTATGAGGAATTGGAGGAGCTGCTCATTACTGCAGATATTGGCATGAATACAACCATGGCTATTATCGATAATCTCAAGCGGAAGATAAAGGAAAAGAAGTTAAAGGACCCTTCTGGAGTAACTCAGTGTTTGAAAGAGGTCCTTCTTGAGCAGTTAAGTTCGGCAGCTAAAAGGGATATTGTTGGCGGCGATAAAAACGTACTGCTCATTATAGGTGTAAATGGTGTTGGAAAGACCACTTCCATAGGCAAGATTGCCAATCTCTATAAGAACGAGGGGAGGAGGGTACTGCTGGCGGCAGCAGATACCTTCAGAGCAGGAGCCATAGAACAATTGGATGTGTGGAGCAAACGGTCAGGCGTAGATATAATAAAGCAGCTGGAAGGCGCCGACCCTGCGGCTGTAGTCTTTGATGCCATACAAGCCGCCAAGGCAAGAAAAACTGAATTGCTCATCTGCGATACCGCTGGAAGGCTTCATAACAAGAAAAACCTTATGGATGAGCTTTCGAAAATTAACAGGGTTATTGACAGGGAGTACAGTGAATCCAACAGAACGGCACTTCTTGTACTGGATGCAACTACAGGCCAGAATGCAATTATCCAGGCAAAACAGTTTAAAGAAGTATGCAATATTGACGGAATAATACTTACAAAGCTGGATGGTACAGCAAAGGGCGGTGTAGTAATATCAATACAGAAGGAACTGAACATTCCGGTATACTTTATTGGCGTAGGCGAGGGAATTGATGACTTACAGGAATTTAACCCTGAGATGTTTGTAGATGCATTATTTGAATAAAAGTGTTAAGTAAAAATACTTGACAGGTCTCAGGTATTTTGATATTATAATTCATGTTGTGGTGATTATATGGAAGATCATGTTGAAACGTCTATACTGTTTGATTTCTATGAATCCTTATTCACAGAAAAACAGGTAGACATAATGAATTTGTATTATAATGAGAATTTATCCCTGGCGGAGATCTCCGAGATAACTAATACAAGCAGGCAGGCTATTCACGATATAATTAAAAGGTGCAACAAACAACTTTTGGATTATGAGGAAAAGCTAAAGCTTATGGAGATTTCACGAAACTATAACGAGATGAAAAAAAGTATACTTCAAAGCTTAAATGATATAAGAGACGAATACAGCGACGTATCCTTGATAAAAAAACTCGAAGAAATAGAAGAGAATATTAAGAGAGTGTTATAGGAGGGAAACATGGCTTTTGAGGGATTAGCATCCAGATTACAGGAAACATTAAAAAAGTTAAGAGGTAAAGGTAAATTAACTGAAAAAGATATAAAAGAAGCCATGAGGGAAGTAAAACTCGCTTTGCTGGAGGCTGACGTAAATTACAAGGTAGTAAAGGACTTTGTAAATATTGTAAGCGAGAAATGCCTCGGAAACGAAGTCATGGAAAGTCTTACACCAGGTCAGATGGTTGTTAAGATTGTTAACGACGAACTGACAAGGCTTATGGGCGGAACTGACAGCAAGCTGAATTTTGCCGAGAACAAGATTACTGTTATAATGCTGGCAGGACTTCAGGGAGCCGGTAAGACAACTATGGCTGGAAAATTGGCATTAATGCTCCGAAAAAGCAATAAGAAGCCGCTGCTGGTGGCCTGTGATATATACAGACCCGCTGCTATAAAGCAGCTCCAGGTGTTAGGCAAACAGGTTGATATTCCCGTATTCAGCATGGGTGACAAGGTTAGCCCCGTTGACATTGCAAAAGCTTCGCTGGAACATGCTCAAAGCGAAGGAAACAATGTCGTTATAATAGATACTGCAGGACGCCTTCATATTGATGATAATCTTATGGAAGAGCTGCAGAATATAAAATCCAAGGTACAGCCTAATGAGATTCTTCTGGTAGTTGATTCCATGGCAGGACAGGATGCAGTAAATGTGGCCCAGGTCTTCAATGATAGACTTGACATAACCGGTGTTATACTGACGAAGCTCGACGGTGACACAAGAGGCGGTGCTGCCCTTTCCATCAGGGAAGTAACAAATAAGCCTGTCAAGTTTGCCGGTATTGGAGAAAAGATGAGCGATCTAGAAGTATTCCATCCTGACAGAATGGCATCCAGAATCCTTGGTATGGGCGATGTACTTTCTCTCATTGAAAAGGCCCAGTCTGCCATAGATGAGAAAGAGGCCAGGGAATTGAGCGAAAGGATGATGAAATCCGAATTCAACTTTGATGACTTTCTTCAGGGAATGGTGCAGATGAAGAAACTCGGACCCATCAACAAGCTTCTGGAAATGATGCCCGGCGTGAACTCAAAGGAACTTGCCGGTGTTGATTTTGCAAAGGGTGAAAAAGACCTTTCAAGAATTGAGGCTATTATTCATTCCATGACAAAAAAGGAGAGGCTTAATCCAAGTCTTGTGAGTACTTCTCCATCCAGGAAAAAGAGAATAGCAGCCGGTTCGGGCACAACGGTGCAGGATATTAACAAATTGATAAAGACTTTTGAAAGTATGAAGAAGATGACAAAGCAAATGAAAGGGTTACAAAAGAATATGAAAAAAGGATTATTCGGAAAGTTACCTTTTTAATTTATAGACTCACTATTTAAAGGAGGTGAAATTAATGGCAGTAAAGATAAGATTAAGAAGAATGGGTGCACACAAAGCTCCATTTTATAGAATAATAGTTGCTGATTCCAGATCCCCAAGAGATGGAAGATTCATCGATGAAATAGGTTTCTACAATCCATTGGAAGAACCTGCTGTAATCAAGATAGATGAAGAAAAGGCTGCAACTTGGGTTAAGAATGGTGCTCAGCCATCAGATATCGTAAAGAAGCTATTTGATAGAACTGGAATTACTGAAAAGCTTTCAAAGTAGTAATTAGGAGGTGAATTCTGCGAAAGGCTCGCAGCTTAGCGCAGAACAGTTAATGAAAGAATTAGTTGAAACGATAGCTAAAGCATTGGTTGACAATCCTGAAGAGGTGAAGGTAAATGAAATTACCGGAGAAGCGTCAATCATTCTGGAATTAAAGGTTGCACCCGAGGACATGGGAAAAGTTATTGGAAAACAGGGAAGAATAGCCAAGGCTATAAGAACTGTTGTCAAAGCAGCTGCTATAAAAGAAAACAAAAGGGTTTCAGTTGAAATACTGTAGTTTTTAGAGTTAGGATATTCCTAGCTCTTTTTACTTAAATATAAAAGTTGGTGGTGTATTATGAAAGAATTAATAACAATTGGACAGATAATCAACACCCATGGCTTAAAAGGCGAATTAAAGGTTTTTCCCCTGACAGATGATATTAAAAGATTTAAGAAATTAAAAACCGTACTCCTGAATGACGCAGAAGTTAAAGTTGTATGGTGCAAGATTCAAATTGATAAAGTAATATTAAAGCTGGAAGGTATCGAAAGTATAGAAGCAGCAGAAAAACTAAAGGGTGAATATATCAAAGTCAAAAGGGAGGATGCTGTAAAGCTTCCTGAGGGAAGATATTTTGTAGTGGATATTGTCGGCTGCAAAGTTGTTGATACCAACGGAAAGGAAATCGGCACCGTTAAGGAAGTAATCTTCACAGGCAGTAACGAAGTTTACTGGGTAAAGGGGGAAAAGGAAGTGATGGTTCCGGCTATTAAATCTGTTGTAGAGGATATAGATATTGATAACTCAATCATTACTATTCAACCTGTACAGGTATGGAACTATGAGGATTAGTATTTTAACCCTTTTCCCGGAGATGTTTGAGATTTTTAAACATAGTATCATCGGCAAGGCTGTGGCTTCCGGAAAGCTTATAATAGATACCCTTGACATCAGAGATTTTACCGAGAACAAGCACAGGAAGGTTGATGACTATCCCTATGGCGGCGGTGCCGGTATGGTAATGGCAGTTCAACCTATTGCTGATTGCATAAGACATGTTAAAAAAGATAATAATGGAAAGGTAATCTTTCTTGGGCCAAAAGGCCGAACCTTTAATCATGAGATTGCAAAGGAACTTTCAAAAGAGGAGAATCTGATATTTCTATGCGGACATTATGAAGGTATCGATGAGAGGGCATTCAACTACATAGATATGGAACTGTCCCTGGGGGATTTCGTCCTAACCGGAGGAGAAGCAGCCTGTATACCTATCGTTGATAGTATATCGCGGCTTATTCCCGGTGTACTCTCTAATGATGAAAGCTTTAAAGATGAATCCTTCTACGAAGGACTGTTGGAGTACCCACAGTATACACGGCCGCCTGTTTATGAAGGGATGGAGGTACCTGAAGTCCTACTTTCCGGGCACCATGAAAATATAAGGCAGTGGAGAAAATATAAGGCTTTAAAGGCAACTCATGAAAAAAGGCCGGATCTATACAGGCTTTATAATATGAGCGAGAAAGAGAAAAAGATTTTGAAGAAATATGGTGAACTGGAAGATAAAAACAAATTATAGAGAAATGCAAATTTATATATTGAACAAAATTTAAATATATGATAAAATATGCTTTGTGCTAGTACGAACGTTCCGCTATCGAGTTTTTTTGGTATGAACGTTAATTATACTAAGGAGGGAATGCACATGAATGAATTATTAAAATCAATTGAAGCAGAACAACTGCGCAAGGATTTGCCTGTATTTAACGTTGGAGATACTGTAAAAGTACACGTTAAAGTAAAAGAAGGTAACAGAGAAAGAGTTCAGCTCTTTGAAGGAACTGTTCTAAAGAGACAGAATGGCGGATTAAGGGAGACCTTTACTGTAAGAAGACTTGCTTATGGTGTTGGCGTAGAAAGAACTTTCCCGGTTCATGCTCCAATCATTGATAAGATTGAAGTAGTTAGAAAGGGTAAAGTTAGAAGAGCTAAGCTGTTCTACTTAAGAACCAGAGTAGGTAAGGCTGCGAAGGTTAAGGAAATACTGTAATTTAATGAGAGTATTAGAAAATGGGACTTGTAAAAGTCCCATTTTTTATAAAAAAATAAAGGACTGGTGAGTATGCACATAAACTGGTTTCCCGGACATATGTTAAAAACAAAGAAGGAAATTAAAGAAAATCTAAAGCTTGTTGATGTTGTTATAGAAATCAGAGACGCCAGAGTAGTAAAATCCAGTGGCAATCCGGATATAGAAGAAATATGCGGCGGCAAGCCGAGGATAATACTTCTCAACAAGAGCGATCTGTGCGATAACAATATCGTAAGAAACTGGTGTAGGAAATTATCTACCGATAAAGTAAAGGCCATTGCAGCAAATTCCGTCAGTGGGAAGGGACTTAACGAAATAAAACCTCTTATTGATTCTCTTATGAAGGAAAAGCATGATAGGCTCCGGGCAAAAGGGCTTGTAAATATAACCACCAGGGCCATGGTGGTGGGGATACCAAACGTTGGAAAGTCCTCCTTCATAAACAAGATGGTCGGAAGCAATATCGCCATAACCGGAGATAGGCCCGGTGTAACAAAATCAAAGCGCTGGATAAAGACAAAGCTTGGCCTTGAATTGATGGATACCCCAGGAATATTGTGGCCGAAATTTGAGGACGAAGAAGTGGGACTCAACCTGGCCTTTACCGGTGCCATAAAGGATGAGATTATGGATATAGAAGAAGTCGCTCTCAAATTGGTAGAGAGATTACAGCAACTATATCCTGAGAAGTTGAAGGAAAGGTATAAGCTGGAGGAACTTGTCGATGAACCTGTGGAGAATTTGGAGAAGATAGCAAGAAAAAGAGGTGCTGTAGTATC
>JAUZPH010000150.1 GCA_030706065.1 Bacillota bacterium
AGCAGACAAGCTTTAAATCACGTACTCTAAGACAGGCATTACTGAAGATCATAGTCAGAAACATATCCAGAACCTCATATCCTGACCCGTGGACTTTTCCAAGACAGTCCCACTTCAGCCAGGTTATGTAGTTGTTCAAATATTTTGTGGCAACACCGTTAAAGTCTGTGATAAAGTCTTTAAGCTCTCTTCCAAAGGTCTTTGCCTTCTGGTTATTATAAATTTTGTCTATTACCTGATTGGAAGAAGCCAGCTTATAAAGCTTAAGGCCCAGCTCCCTTGCCACAGTCTTATAGGCGGCATTATTATTGGTACATATAGTTGAACCGGCTTTTACCTTACCCTTGAGAATGCTCATAAGCTCATTGATGCCTGGTCTCACCCACCCTATCACCTGCGAAAAAATATTCTCTGTCCTGTGCAGGCAACAGAGCACCCTTACCCTCCGTGCAGAGCTTCGTTCGGACCACTTTAGCCCTCTTTCCCTTGAAGGCCTCCCCATGTGGAAATATGGGTTTCTTGAATGATTGCCCTTAAAGCTCTCTGCAATAAATGCTTCATCTATTTCAACAATTCCTAAGACATCGTTTTTAAGTTCTCCCCTTAAGGCATTCAATATCTTATGCCTCCAGTGGAAAGAGGTATTTTTATGTATGCCTACTACAGCGGCGGACTTTCGTATGGACATGCCTTTTGCCATGCACTGCATGTAGAGCAGCCACTGCTTGATGGTCTTCCTGGTGCAGCTGATGAGAATCTTCTTTGGTATCACGAAGATCCTTCTGTATTCCTTATACCTGTAGCGCTGCTTTCCAAGGCGGTTTTTACCGAACTTGCTGATGGAATTACCCCTGCAGTCCGGACAAGTAAGGGCATAACCCTGATCCGATTCCTTTTCCTCCGCCACTATTATTCCCCTGGATATAAGGATATCCTCCAAATATCTTTCCTGTGATGGCTGTAAGCCTTTAAGTATCTCGAATATTTCATTAATCTCAGCCGGATTATTTGTATGGTTGCACATCAGTGTCACTTCCTATTATTACTTATCATATTAGGATTATTGACACTTAAGGCTTGTCCTAATCAGTAGCCGCCTCACACCTACCACTTGCTGTCACAGAGCGCTAGTCTGCCCTATGAACATATGTGGCCGCTATATATTTCTTACAACATGCATCATATACTTGGACACTTAAAAAAAGGCCTGCTGCATAATGTGTTCATAATCATTATGCGGCAGCCCAGTCATCTCTATAAAGATACTATTGTGTCAAGGGCAATCTCAATCATATTTGTAAAGGTGGTCTGACGTTCCTCTGCTGTTGTGAGTTCTCCTGTTACAAGATGGTCGCTGACAGTCATTATCCCAAGTGCATCGACCCCAAATTTGGCTGCCAGAGTATAAAGCGCAGCAGCCTCCATTTCAACAGCCATTACTCCGAACTTAGGCCAGATTTTCCAACTGTCCGGTTCATCTCCGTAGAAGGTATCGGAGCTCAGTATGCTGCCGACTTTTGGGTTTATCCCCTTTTCAACACTTACATCATAGGCTTTCTTCAAAAGCTTGAAGCTTGCCGTTGCCGCATAATCCATGCCGTGGAACCGGAGCTTGTTGATGTTTGAATCCGTTGAAGCGGACATAGCCAGAATTACGTCTCTGACTTTGACATCCTCCCTGTAGGAACCGCAGGTGCCCACCCTTATGAGATTTTTCACTCCATAAAACTGGATTAATTCATTTACGTATATTGATATGGAGGGCATTCCCATACCTGTTCCCTGAACCGATACCCTCTTTCCCTTGTAAGTCCCGGTGAAACCGTACATCCCTCTTATCTCGTTATAACATTCTGCATTCTGCAGAAAGGTTTCAGCAATAAACTTTGCCCTCAGTGGGTCTCCCGGGAGCAGTATGCTTTCCGCTATCTGTCCTTCCTTTGCACCTATATGAACACTCATTCCAAATCCTCCTCGTTATCTGATTATTTCATCCAGGAAGCTGCTGCCGTTCTGGATTTTTTCCATTTCAAATATCTCTGTCAGAGTCTGGCCCATATCTGCGAAGGTCAATCTGGTGCCCAGATTTACACCTTCCGTCAGAGGCTTGCCATATGCTATGAAGGGAACATATTCCCTTGTGTGGTCCGTTCCCGGTGTAGTGGGGTCACAGCCGTGGTCGGCGGTGATGAACAGAATATCGTTCTCCCTCATGGCAGATAATATTTCAGGCAGCCGGGCATCAAAATCCTCCAAGCCCTTTCCGTAAGCCCTGTAATCATTTCTATGCCCCCACTTCATATCAAAATCCACAAGATTGGTGAATATGACGCCCTTCTTGTTCTCTTTCATATATTCAAGGGTTTTATCAATACCATCCATATTATCCTTCGTATGAACTGCCTCTGTGATTCCCTTTCCGGAGAATATATCCTCTATCTTTCCCACAGCCATTACATTCAGGCCGGACTTTTTCAGCTTATCCAGTGCCGTGTCATAGGGCGGCACAAGGGAAAAATCTCTCCTGTTTGGTGTTCTTATGAAGGCTCCCGGTCTGCCTACAAAGGGCCTTGCAATGACCCTTGCCACAGCATGGGGTTCAACCAGTATCCTCCTTGCGGCTTGACACATGCTGTACAGCTCCTCAAGAGGTATTACTTCCTCATGGGCTGCAATCTGAAACACACTGTCGGCGGAGGTATAGACTATGGGCTTCCCGGTTTTCATGTGTTCTTCGCCGAGTTCATCAAGTATCTCCGTACCGGAAGCGGTTTTGTTACCCAATATTTCTCTTCCGACTGCCTTAATAAAGGCATCTGTAATCTCCTTCGGAAAACCATGAGGATATGTAGGGAAGGGAACATTTGATATTACTCCGCCCATTTCCCAGTGGCCGGTGGTTGTATCCTTTCCTCTGGAGGCTTCAGCAAATCTGCCAAAGCAGCCCTTTGGAGCATCCACGCTGTTCAAGCCCTCTATCCCATCTATATTTCCCAGCCCCAGGGACTCCATATTGGGTACACGAAGCCCTCCCAGAGCCTTTGAAATATTGCCTATTGTATTTACACCTGCATCTCCATAATCCCGGGCGTCCGGCATTTCACCCATGCCTACGCTGTCAAGTACTATCCAAACAACCCTGTCTATATTACCCTTTGTCAAACAAAACACCCCCGTTTATTCAAAATGTTCATTCTCCTGTAGTTTTACTTTACAACATCATATATTAGAGGTATATCCTTGCCCTTTTTTATATCTATTTCGTAGTTTGCAAGAATGTCCTTATATGCCTTATCTACCCGGCTTTCATTACCGGCATGAATGTAGGCAAGGGTGTCACCGATGGCCACTATGTCTCCCCTCTTCTTGTTGAGTACAATTCCGACAGCCAGGTCAATGACATCTTCCTTTGCAGCCCTTCCTGCTCCCAGTTCCATAGCTGCAAGGCCTATGTTCTGGGCGTGAATCTTGGTAACATATCCGGCCCTGTCACTCTTCACTTCAACAATATGCCGTGCCTTTGGCAGAAGCTCGGGATTATCCACCTGCTCTGTTCTCCCTCCCTGAGCTGCAACAAATTCCTTAAGTTTATTGAGTGCTGAACCATCTTCTATTGTCTTTACAAGCATTTGCCTGGCTTCATCTGCGTTAGACGCCTTCCTTGCCAGCAGTACCATCATGCTTCCTATTGTAAGGCAGAGCTCCAGTAGGTCCTGTGGCCCATTACCCTTCAAGGTATCAATAGCCTCTCTGACCTCCAGTGCGTTTCCGACAGCCAGCCCCAGAGGCTGATCCATATCCGAAATGACGGCTATCGTCTCCTTTCCTACATTCTTCCCTATGTTTACCATAGCCTCCGCAAGTCTCTTGGCATCCTCAAAGCATTTCATAAAGGCTCCGTCGCCGACCTTTACGTCCAGTACAATACAATCGGCTCCGGCAGCTATCTTCTTGCTCATTATGCTGGATGAAATCAAAGATATATTATCTACAGTACCGGTTACATCTCTTAGGGCATAGAGTTTTTTATCCGCCGGTGCCAAATCTGCCGTCTGTCCCATGATGGCCAGTTTTATGGTGTTTACATTATTAATAAACTGTTCTTCAGTAATAGCTATTGAGAAGCCTTCAAAAGATTCCAGCTTATCTATTGTTCCCCCGGTGTGGCCCAGTCCTCTTCCGGACATCTTTGCCACCGGTATTCCAAGGGCAGCTACCATTGGAGTCAACACCAAAGAGGTGGTATCTCCCACTCCTCCGGTGCTATGCTTGTCGACCTTCACTCCCTCAATTCTTGAAAGATCCAGAATATCACCGGAGTGAACCATCGCCATGGTAAGGTCCGAGGTCTCCCTCATATTCATCTTCTGAAAATATATGGCCATCATCAGTGCCGACACCTGATAATCAGGGATATTGCCCTTTGTGTAGCTATCAATGAAGAAATTGATCTCTTCCGTACTCAGCTCTCCGCCATTCCTCTTCTTAATTATCAAATCATACATTCTCATAGTGCCGACTCCTTCTAAATATATTCCGCTAATACTTATCTCCTGAAGAACCTGTATTTGACTCTCCCCTGGCTTCCTTGATTATTGCAATTCCTGCGCTAAGTCCAAGCCTGCTTGCTCCTGCTTCCATCATCTGCACAGAGGTTTTATAGTCTCTTATTCCTCCGGAAGCCTTTACTCCAACACCCTCTCCGACGGTTTTTCTCATAAGCGCTACATCATGGGCATTTGCCCCTCCTGTGGAGAACCCGGTAGAAGTCTTTACAAAATCAGCATCTGCCTCTTTAGCAAGTTCACAGGCCTTTATCTTTTCCTCATCAGTGAGCAGACAGGTTTCTATTATAACCTTAACCAGAGCCCTGCCTTTTGCAGCCTCCACTACCGCCTTTATATCCTCTTTAACCACATCATACTTTCTATCCTTCAATGCTCCGATATTTATAACCATATCCACTTCTTGAGCACCCATTTCGATAGCCTGCCTTGCTTCAAAGGCCTTCACTTCCTTTGTGTTGGCTCCCAGCGGGAAACCTATGACAACACAGGTCTTTACTCCGCTGCCTTGTAATTCTTCCGCAGCCAGAGAGGTATAGCAGGGATTTACGCATACGGAGGCAAATCCGTATTCCTTTGCTTCCCGGCACAGCTTTCTCACTACATCCTCGGTAGCCTCCGGCTTTAAAACCGTATGATCAATATATTTTGCCAGATCCATTTCAATCAAACTTCCTTTCAACAAGTATTAACAATTTTGATCTCACTTACAGGGTTTTATGGTTACTTAAGTTCCCGGTCTGTAACAGTTCTATAGATGCGGAAATTTATATTTTAATTTATCGCCATGGATGTAAAATTTCTTTGAAATAGCCGGATAAAAACCGTTAAAGCCTCAGTATTTTATTGCTGAATAATATGATGAAATTTTACGTCCGGAAAAATCGGTGAAGATTCGATGTTTTCTCAGGCGAATACAAAAGGTTTAGATTTCCGCATCTTTAGTATACCCTTAATCAAATTATTTACAGCTTAACTATAGTACATCCGCACTGAGACCGTCAACATAAAGCATGTAACTTTTTCATCTTTTGTATATGATTTTACAGATATTATACGGGTTTTTCAGCACTGCAGATTCATAATTGATGTAATCTCCAATAATGTAGGAATATTTTTAATTATATGCTATAATTTAATTATATTTAGTGAATAAACGGCCATGCTGAATTGTAGTATATGTCATTTAATTAGGTGTTTTGTACTATCCTGTAAATACTTGGCTCGGAGTGATTATTATGAGAAAGCAGCACTTGAAGATTTTTGCGTTCATATTTATGCTGTCATTGATATGGCAGCTTTGCATTGTCAAGAAAACGTATTCCTATGACGAGGTATCCAAAAAGAACGTACTGATATTGAATTCCTATCGGAACGGTATGGCCTGGACCGATGACCAAGTTGACGCCATAAAGACAAAACTCCGGGCTTCAGGATTAAACCTGGATATCTCTGTAGAATATATGGATTGGAAACGTTATCCATCCGATGAAATGCTGGAAAATGTCTTTAGAACCCTGAAATCCAAGTACTCCGGTTTAAAGATTGATCTGATAATGTGCACCGATGATGCAGCTCTCAAATTTGCACTGGATTACAGGTCTGAAATCCTGTCAAATGCCCCCATAGTCTTCTCCGGAGTCAATGAAGATGGGCTTTCTCTGCTGCTTCCGGGACATACCAATGTTACAGGAGTACTGGAGAAGATTGAACCCCAAAAAACCGTTGAACTTGCCCTGGGTTTATTCCCTAATCTTAAAAAGGTCTATGTGATTTTTGATAATACCGAAAGCGGCAAATCCACCGGTTCGCTAAGTCTTTCCGAGATCAGTACTATAAGGAAAGATCTTAATGTGGTTCCTATAACGGATATCAATTCACCGGATATAATAAAAACACTTCCCAAAGATGAAAAAGACAGCATCATTCTGATGACGACTTTTTATATGGATAAAGATGGCACCCCGGTGGATGATGAATACCTTACAAGACAGATAAGCCAGAGTACCCATATACCTGTATTCCATTTGTATGATTTCTCAGCAGATGATGGCGTTGTCGGTGGCTGTATGGTCAGCGGCAAGTTGACTGGAGAGGAGGCTGCAAGGCTTGCTCTTCTTATACTGCAAGGCAAAAGCGCTTCTGAACTTCCGATATCATCTGAAAATACCTCGGAGAATATTTTTGATCATAACCAACTAGACAAGTTTCGTGTTCCGGATTCATCAATACCGAAGGGAAGTATTATTTTAAACAGGCATCTTACATTTTTTGAGACTTACAGGACTCTTGTCTATGAAGTGTCTTCTTTTATCCTTGTCCTTATAGCTTTCATCTGCATGCTTCTTTTCTACCTTAGCAAAATACGGAAGATACAGGCAAAACTCCAAGTCAATAACAAACAACTTCTTCATTTATCAGAAGAGCTTTCCTCTGCCAACGAGGAATTGCAGGCACAATATGACGAATTGTGTGTTACACAAGATAATCTGATTCAAAGTGAAGAACGTTTCAGATTTATAGTGGATTCCACCAATGACGGTATATGGGATTGGGATCTGGATACGAATAAGATAGTCTTTACGGACAAGTGGTATGAAATGCTTGGATACGATACTGTTCCCTACTATGATGCAGAGGCCTGGCTTTCATTAATACATCCCAAGGACCTGGATACTGTAAATCTGTCAAGAGAGATTCATATAAAAAATTTGACCGACAACTATGAATGCGAATACCGCATCAAAGCAAGAAGCGGGGAGTACAAGTGGTTTCACACCAGAGGCAAGGTTCTCGTTAATGAACAAGGAATGCCCTTCAGATTAATCGGTTCCCATATGGATTTGACAGAACTGAAGGAATATCAGCAGAGGCTTCATTATTCCGCCTATCATGACTCCCTTACCGGACTCTACAACAGATTATACCTTTATGAAGCAATTGGTTTGAGAGTAAAGGAATTGAAGGCAGAAAAAGACCTTGAAGCCCTTCTCTTTATAGATACTGATAACTTTAAGCTTGTTAATGATACTCTTGGCCACGCATTAGGAGACAAACTGATATCCGGTGTGGCAAAAAGACTTTCCAGACTTAACTATACGAACAAGACCCTCTTACGGCTGGGCGGCGATGAATTCGTACTGTACCTGAAAGATCTCGAAAACAAGGAACAGATTGACGAGAGCGCAAAAGAAATAATAAGAAGCTTCCACGAACCCTTTATTATTGACGGTAACACTCTGAATATTACTGTCAGCGTAGGTATATCTATATACCCCTATGACGGTGATGATATAGACAGCCTGCTAAAATATGCGGATATGGCAATGTATAAAGCCAAGGACCATGGTAAGAACTGTTTTTACTTCTTTAATTCCATGATGAACGATGAGATGCGAACGCGGCTAACCATCGAAAACCACCTGAAATCCGGGCTGGAAAACCACGAATTTACACTCTACTATCAGCCGCAGATAAATGTCAAAACAGGAAAAATAGATACTTTTGAGGCTCTTGTACGATGGCAGAGCCCGGAACTTGGCCTTGTTTCTCCGGTGAATTTTATCAACATAGCCGAGGAAACAGGGTTTATAACAAGCCTTGGAAGTTGGATTCTTGAGGAGTCCTGTTCATACGCGGCGA